>CAMYJM010000007.1 GCA_947258635.1 uncultured Acidimicrobiaceae bacterium | reverse complement strand
GCTTCCCCCTCCGTCCGGCTCCTGCGTCGCCGGCCACCAACTCGGGACGTTTGGCTATCGGCAGGACGGCAAGGCTCCGGACGGCGCGGCCTCACCCAACCCCCCTCGCCCCCAACGCTCGCTGACGCTCGCGGGGAGGAGACAGTCTTGTCTCTCCCCCCGGTTGACGACGGAGTCGGGCCACGTTTGGGGGGCGAGGTGGGTTCGGGTGAGGCCCTGTGGTACTTCACCATGCGGTCCTGCCGAAAGCCGAACGTACCGAGTTGTCCCCGACGAAGGAGGGGGAGGGGGGCAGCAGAGGCGCGAGACCAACGTCCCTCGCGGCTCGACACATTCTGCCGGCTCTTATCGCTGGTACTCTGCGCCGCAGCTGGCGAATCTGAAGGGGTCTTCGTGGAGATCGAGATTGGTATTGCGAAATCGGGTCGGCGGGCTTGGGGCTTCGACGACATAGCCATCGTCCCGTCACGGCGGACCCGGGACCCGCACGACGTCGATCTGTCCTGGCAACTGGACGCCTACAAGTTTGAACTCCCGATGATGGCCTCGGCCATGGACTCGGCCGTGAGCCCCCGGACCGCTATCGAGATCGGCCGCCTCGGCGGGCTTGCCGTCCTCAATCTCGAAGGCCTGTGGACCCGCTACGAGGACCCGATGCCGGTCTACGCCGAAATCGCCGCCGCTCCCCACGACGAGGCAACCCGCACGATCCAGAAGGTCTACCAGGAGCCCGTGAAGCCCGACCTCATCGGCCGGCGTGTCGAAGAAGTCAAGGCAGGCGGCGTGATCACGGCGGCGAGCCTCACGCCGCAGCATGTCGAAGCCCTCCACAGGCCGGCGCTCGAAGCCGGGCTCGACATCCTGGTGATCCAGGGCACGGTGGTGTCGGCGGAGCACGTATCGAGTCGTGTCGAGCCGCTCGACCTCTTCAAGTTCATCGCTTCCCTCGATGTGCCCGTGATCGCCGGGGGCGTGGCCTCTTTTGCCGGAGCGCTCCACATCATGCGCACTGGGGCCGTCGGCGTGCTCGTCGGCGTCGGCCCGGGCGCCGCCTGCACGTCGCGCGGCGTTCTCGGTATCGGCGTGCCCCAAGCGACCGCCATCGCCGATGCAGCCGGGGCGCGCACCCGCTACCTCGAAGAGGCCGGCCGCTACGTCCACATCATCGCCGACGGTGGCATGCGCACCGGCGGCGACGTGGCCAAGGCGATCGCGTGCGGTGCCGACGCCGTGATGCTCGGCTCGCCGATCACGGCGGCAGAAGAAGCGCCCGCCCAGGGCTACCACTGGGGTATGGCGACCTTTCACCCCACGCTGCCCCGAGGAACCCGGGTGCAAACGGGCCGGCTCGGAACGCTCGCGGAGATCCTCAAGGGCCCCGCGTACGAGAACGACGGGCGGCGCAATCTGTTCGGCGCCTTGCTCGTATCGATGGCGACGACCGGCTACGCCAATGTCAAAGAGTTCCAGAAGGCCGAGGTGATGGTGGCCCCCGCCCTGCAGACTGAAGGCAAGCGGCTCCAACAAACTCAGGGTGTCGGAATGGGCCACAGCTCACGGCCGGCTTGATGACCATACCCAGCACTTCGGGTCAAGCTTCGGGTGGGGATTTCGACAAGGTGCTCGTCGTCGACTTCGGCGCTCAGTATGCCCAGCTGATCGCCCGGCGGGTGCGCGAGGCGAGCGTCTACTCGGAGATAGTCCGCCGCGACATCACGGCTGCCGAAGTCAAATACCACAATCCGACCGCGCTGATACTCAGTGGTGGGCCGGCTTCGGTTTATGCCGAGGACGCGTATGACCTGGATCCGGAGATCCTCGCGCTGGGGATCCCGACACTCGGGATTTGTTATGGGCATCAGGCCATGGCCCACGCCCTCGAGGGCACGGTGGTCGCCAACGACATCGCCGAGTATGGCCGGGCCGAGATGCATGCTGCCGTCCCCGGTGCTCTCTTCAGGGACCTGCCGGACGACCAGGTTGTCTGGATGAGCCACCAGGATGCGGTCGCGGCCCCTCCGGCCGGTTTCGTGGTGACGGCGAGTACCGCCGACTCGCCGGTGGCGGCAATGGAAGACACGGAGCGCCGACTCTTTGGTGTGCAGTTCCATCCCGAGGTGGCGCACACCGAGTTCGGACAAGACATCATGAAACGGTTCCTCTACGACGTGGCGGGGGCCCGGCCGAGTTGGACCCATGTCGGAATCATCGAGCAGTCGGTAGCTGCGATACGGTCTGCGGTAGGCGACGGCAAGGTGATTTGCGGTCTGTCGGGGGGAGTGGATTCGTCGGTAGCGGCCGCCATGGTTCACAAAGCAATCGGAGACCAGCTCGTGTGCGTCTTCGTCGATCACGGGCTGATGCGCCACAACGAGGGAGCCCAGGTCGAGGACACCTTCCGCCGCGCCTTTCACATGAACCTCATCCACGTCGACGCCTCGGACCGGTTCATCGACGCACTGGCAGGCGTCACCGATCCCGAGCGGAAGCGCAAGATCATCGGCGAGACCTTCATCCGGGTCTTCGAGGAGGTCGCCGCCGGCCTCGAGGACGCTCGCTTCCTGGTGCAGGGCACGCTGTATCCCGATGTGATCGAATCCGGTACCAAGGACGCGGCCAAGATCAAGAGCCATCACAACGTTGGCGGCTTGCCCGACGACATGGACTTTGACCTCGTCGAACCGCTGCGGGACCTGTTCAAGGACGAGGTGCGTGCCATCGGTGCCGAACTCGGGCTTCCGGAAGAGATCGTGTGGCGGCAGCCATTTCCGGGCCCCGGGTTGGCAGTACGGATCATCGGCGAGGTCACCCGGGAGCGCCTCGACATCCTCAGGGCCGCCGACGCCGTCGTGCTCGAGGAGATTCGGCGGGCCGGGCTCTACCGGGAGCTGTGGCAGACGTTCGGTGTGTTGCCGGCGATTCGGTCGGTAGGCGTTCAGGGAGACGGGCGCACGTATGCCTATCCGTTGATCCTGCGGGCGGTGACGTCGGACGACGCCATGACCGCCGACTGGGCCCGGCTACCCTACGACGTGCTCGCGAGAATCTCGTCGCGGGTCATCAACGAGGTCCCCGGCATCAACCGGGTCGCCTACGACATATCGAGCAAACCCCCCGCAACGATCGAGTGGGAATAGTGAAATCGGACCCCGTACCACGCACCGCGCACCACGCATCTCGGTCGCGTTCGCGGTCCCCCGTAGGCCCGGCACGACGGGTATCTAGACACTCCTACAGCTGCATCGGGTTTTCGTCGATATCACCCATGCAGGCATTTGGAAGAACTCCTCCGAGGTGAATCGTGACCTGGACTGATGATCCAGAGTTGCAGGCGATGTTCATGTCCGAGCTCGAAGAGCGCTCGGCGCGGCTCGTCGAGGGTGGAGAGGCCATGATCAGTGGCACGATCGACCCGGACATAGTCAACACCATGCTCCGCGAGGGCCACACGATAAAGGGCACCGGACGAGTCATGGGATACGACGCGATCTCGGTGGCCGGCCAACAGCTGGAGATGCTGTGGCGCCGAGTGCAGTCCGAGGAGCTGACCGCGAGCACCGATATCGGCGAAGGTATTGTCGGAGTGGCTCGCGTTCTCACGGATGCCGGTACCGGTGATCCCGTAGCCGGGACCCCGGATCTGGTGGAAGCGATGCGCCTGCTCGACGAAGCCCTGGGCGCGGCCTCTCCCGCTGCCAAGCCAAAGTTGCGCGCCGTCGAAGCCGTCGATGCTCCCGTTCCGGCTGAGGACGCGGCTCCAGAGCCCGCCGCGGAGGGGGTCGAGTCTTCGGGCGAGGAGAACGCGCGGCGTCCCCGGATCAACCCGCAGACGTCGGAAACGGCCACGCCGGTCGTGAGCCGCCCGCCCCCGGCGGCCGAGGGTGCGCAAGATTCGGAGCAGGGGCGGCCCGACGAGTTCCTTCACGAGTATGTGCGCCCACGTCGTCCCAAGGTTCCGGATGTTCCGCTCCCCGAGCTCGAGCCGATCCGGTCGATGGAAACCCCGGCGGCGGCTTCCATCACTGCCGACCTCGGTGGGCTGCTCGGGGCCGTCGAAAGTTGGGCGAGCGTTGAGACGCTGCCGGTGAGCGCGGGACGAATGTACCGGCTCATCAATCTCGTGGCGCGGATTCGCATTGACCTCGAAGCGACCGACCACCGGATCAAATCGGTCCGCAATTCCGATGACCTCGAGGCCCTCGAAGCCGCCTTCGGCGCGATCCTCCAGGCTGCCAACGAGCTCGAGCACGACGCCATGCAACTGGCCGCAGTTCCGCTGTCCTCGATGACGAACACATTGCCCCAACTGGTTCGGTTCGTTGCCAAGAAACTCGACAAAGAGGTCCGTTTCGAGATCGTGGGAGACACCGAAGTCGTAGTCGACAGGCAGGTGCTCGACAAGATTGCCGACCCGCTGCGCCAGCTCGTCGTGAATTGCATCACCCATGGCATCGAATCCGCCGAGGCGCGCCAAAAGGCCGGCAAGGCACCAACCGGCTCGATCTCGCTTTCCGCGGTCATCAAAGATCGGCGCGCCGAGCTCGTGGTGTCCGACGACGGGGCTGGCATCGATTGGGATTCGGTGCGACGGGCGGCAATCGACAATGGCATGCTGACGGCTGAAGAAGCCGCCGATCCTTCCAAGCTCAAGGATGCCGTCTTCAACCCCGGGTTCTCCACAGGTGGCATGCCGGACCTGGGCGGCAGCGACAAAGGCCTTTCCTCGGTATCCGAGGCTGTTGAATCACTCTTCGGACGGGTTCGGTTGGAATCTACGCTGGGCCAGGGGACGACCGTGACCATAACCGTCCCGACGTCGCGGGCTTTGCAGAGGGTGATGATCTTCGAGAGCGCCGGGATGCAGTGGGGGATTCCGGAAGCCGTCGTCGAAGAGGTTCTGAGCATCGAGGGCGCGGCCATCGATTCGAGTGGCGGGCAGCCGGTGCTCGAGTGGGCCGGCCAACGGTTGCCGGTCTCGCCGCTGGGAGAGCTCGTCGGTGCCACCGATGATCTGGCTCCCAAGAGCATCCTGGTGATATCCCATCGGATTGGCTCGGTGGCGATAGCCGTGAGAAATGTTCACGGGATTCGCGAGGTGGCCGCCAAGGAGCTGGGACCGTTGCTCGCCGGCCCGTCGCACATCACGGGAGCTGCGCTCCTCGGGGGTGGCGAGGTTGTGCTGGTTCTCGACGCGGCCGCCCTCGTCTCGCGCACCCGGTCTGTGTCCGTCGAAGACAAGCCCGACGCTCGCGTACTGGTCGTCGACGACTCCATTGGAGCTCGCGCCGTGGTCTCGGGGGCTCTGGCCTCCAGCGGCTTCGTGACCTCGGTCGCTTCGAGCGCGGCTGAGGCTCTCGACATCCTGGCCGGCAACGAGGTGGATGCGCTCGTTGTTGACTTCTCGATGCCCCAGCAGGATGGGGCCCAGCTCGTCACCATGGTTCGCGAGCGCGGCATCAACGTGCCAGTTGTGATGTTGTCCGGCGTCGCCAGTGAAGACGACAAGGCCCGGTCCAAAGCGGCCGGCGTTGACGTCTTCTTCGACAAAGCCGACTTTCGTGAGGGGGCTCTCGCAGAGACGTTGCGAGCCATGCTCGCCTCGACTAGCTGAAACTACGCCGGTGTAACTCGGTGCGGTCGGCCCCCGTATAATCGGCCTCCATGCCGGACTCCCTCCTGCTCGATGATCTCAATCCTGCCCAGCGCGAGGCGGTAGCCGCCATCGACGGTCCCGTGCTCGTCGTCGCCGGTGCCGGGTCCGGCAAGACCAGGGTGCTGACCCGGCGTGTGGCCCATCTCATCGAAGATCACGGCGTGTCGCCGTTCGCAATTCTGGCCATCACGTTCACCAACAAAGCGGCGACAGAGATGAAGGAGCGTGTCGGGGCCCTAGTCGGGGGAATTGTGCGTGACATGTGGGTGTCGACCTTCCACTCCAGTTGTTCGCGCATTTTGCGGCGAGAGGCGCATCGGCTCGGGTATCGGTCGTCTTTCTCGATCTACGACCAGGCCGACTCGCTGCGGTTGATCACGCTGTGTATCAAGGATCTCGATCTGGATCCGAAGCGGTTTCCGCCGCGGAATATCCGGGCGGCGATCTCGGCGGCGAAGAACGAGCTGATCGATTTCGAGAGCTTCGCCCACAACGATGCCGGCTTCTATCACGAGAAAGTCGCCGACGTGTACCGGCTCTATCAGCAGCGCCTCGTCGAGGCCTCGGCTATGGACTTCGACGACATGCTGATGGTCACCGTCGAGCTGCTGCAGGCCTACCCGGACGTGCTCGGCCACTACCAGCAGCGTTTCCAGTACGTGCTGGTGGACGAGTACCAGGACACCAACCACGCCCAGTACATGCTGGTACGTCTCCTGACCGATACTCATCGCAACTTGTGTGTCGTCGGCGACTCCGACCAGTCGATCTACCGATTCCGCGGCGCCGACATTCGAAACATCAACGAGTTCGAGAAGGACTTCCCCGACGCCCGCATCATCCTGCTCGAGCAGAACTATCGATCGACGCAGACGATCCTCGAGGCGGCCAACTCCGTGATCTCCAACAACACCGGCCGCGCCCCGAAACGGCTCTGGACCGACACCGGGCACGGTGACCGGGTCAGGACCTACGAGGCTCAGGATGAGCACGATGAAGCCGCCTACATCGCCGAGGAGGTTGGCACCCTCGAGAAGGCGGGGCGACGGCTCTCGGACATCGCGGTGTTCTACCGCACCAACGCCCAGAGCCGCGTGATTGAAGAGCTGTTCGTCAAGTACGCCATCCCGTATCAGGTTGTCGGCGGCTTGAAGTACTACGACCGCCGCGAGGTGAAGGACGCGCTCGCCTACCTGCGGGTGCTGGTGAACCCGGACGACGTCGTATCGCTGAAGCGGATCGTCAACACGCCGAAACGCTCCATCGGCGATACGAGCGTCGCCCACGTCGATCGATACGTCGAACAGGGCGGGATCACACTGCTGGAGGGTCTCCGCGAGGCCGACCAGAACGATCGGCTCAGTACCCGAGCGCAGAAGGCGATTGCAGAGTTCGTCGGCCTCTACGATCACCTGGCGGCCGCGGCGACCGATGGTCCCTCGGCGGCGCTCGAGGCGGTGCTCGAGATGTCCGGCTACATGGATTGGGTGCGTTCCGAGCGGAGCATCGAGGCGATGGGCCGCGAGGAGAACCTCAAGGAGCTCCTGTCCGCCGCCGCCGACTTCGAGGAGACCGGCCCGGCCGCCGTTGGGCTCGCTGATTGGACCGAGATGGACGGCATGGCCCGGCTCAACGCCTTTCTGGAGTCGATCAGCCTGGTCACCGACATGGACAGCTACGAAGACACAGATGTCGTCACGCTGATGACGCTGCACAACGCCAAGGGCCTCGAGTTCCCGGTTGTGTTCATCGCGGGCCTCGAAGACGGGGTGTTCCCCCACATGCGGTCCCTGGGCGATCCGGTGGAGCTGGAGGAAGAGCGGCGGCTGGCCTACGTCGGCATCACCAGGGCCGAGGAGTCTCTCTATCTCACCCGGGCGTGGAGTCGCAACTTGTGGGGCGGCAACAGCTTCAACCCGCCGAGCCGCTTCCTGCGCGAGATACCCGACCACCTCACCGAGAACGCCACTCGGCAGAAGCGCAGCCGAATGGAACTGGCCGCCGGCCCGCAACAACGGGTCGAAGGCGACGAGATCGGCCGCGGTGATCGCGTCCGCCATGCCCACTGGGGCGACGGGGTCGTCGAGGACATCACCGGAGAAGGCGACCGCGCCGAGGCCTTCGTCGAGTTCAGCGTCCACGGCAAGAAGCGCCTGCTGCTCGCCTGGGCGCCGCTGGAGAAGGTGTAGGGGGCTCGCAGCGTCGATTCGTCCTTTCCGTTCTTGCGGATATCCGCGCCACATATGGCGCTTATGTCCGCAAGAACACAGGGCAACCCGGCGCCGATACTCTCGCGTTACCCTTGCCCAATGCCAACGCGGATTCTCATTGCCAAGCCCGGTCTCGACGGGCACGACCGGGGTGCCAAGGTCGTGGCGCGGGCCCTACGCGATGCCGGGTGTGAGGTGATCTACACCGGTCTCCATCAGACGCCGGAACAGATCGTCGACGCCGCTCTCGAGGAAGACGTCGTCGCCGTTGGTCTGTCTGCGCTGTCGGGTGCCCACATGACACTCTTTCCCCGGGTGGCCGAGCTGCTCGCCGAACGCGATGCCGCTGACATCGTCGTGTTCGGTGGCGGAATCATCCCCGAGGCCGACATCGAGGAGCTGCAGTCCAAGGGCATCAAGGCGGTTTTCGGGCCGGGAACGTCGCTCCAGGAGATCACCGATTGGGTGAACGAGAACTTATAGGCTCGCTGCCGAGTTGGAGACGTCGCTGGATTTGCGCTTGACTCCGCAACATCTGACCCGATGGAGTGACGCCCCTTGAAGATTCACGAGTACCAGGCCAAGCAGTTGATGGCCGCCCGCGGGATTCCCGTTCCCCGCGGCATTGTCGCCACCTCAGTCGATGAGGCCGTCGCCGCCGTGCGCCCGCTGATCGAAGAAACCGGCAACAAAGTGGTTGTCGTGAAGGCCCAGATCCACGCCGGGGGGAGGGGCAAGGGCCGCTTCAAGGAGCACCCCGACATCGGCGGCGTCAACGTTGTGACGGCGGGCATCGATGGCGGCATCGCCGCCGCCGAGGACCGGGTCAGGGAGCTGGCGTGGAACATGCTCGGCTCGACCCTGGTGACGATCCAGACCGGGCCCGACGGCAAGAAGGTCAATACGCTCTACATCGAGCAGGGCATCGACATCGCCGACGAGCTGTACCTGTCGGTGCTGCTCGACCGGGCCGTCAGCCGCAACATCGTGATGGCCTCGAGCGAAGGGGGCACCGAGATCGAGGTGGTCGCCGCCGAAACCCCGGAGAAGATCCTGCGCGAGGAGATCGACCCGGCCCACGGTCTACTGGCCTTCCAGGCGGCCCGGCTGGCTCATGGCCTCGGGCTCGAAGGCGACGCCCAGCGCAACGCGGCCAAGTTCGTGCGAGCGCTGTCGACCGCTGCCGTGGAGCTCGACGCCGACATGATCGAGATCAACCCGCTGGTGGTGACTGCGGACGGCAAGGTGATGGCTCTCGACGGCAAGATGAGCTTCGAGGCCAACGCCCTCTACCGCCATCCCGAGGTGATGGCGATGCGCGACCTCAGCGAAGAAGACCCCGCCGAAGCCGCCGCCAAAGAGCATGATCTGAGCTTCATCAAGCTGGACGGCACCATCGGCTGCATGGTCAACGGCGCCGGCCTCGCCATGGCGACGATGGACATCATCAAGTACGTCGGCGGCGAGCCGGCCAACTTCCTCGACGTCGGCGGAGGGGCCACCGCCGACAAGATCGCCGAGGCCTTCAAGCTGATCACCGCCGACCCCAACGTCAAGGGCATCTTCGTGAATATCTTCGGCGGGATCATGAGGTGCGACACGATCGCGGAGGGAGTAGTCGAAGCCGTCGGCGAGGTCGGCCTCGACGTGCCGCTGGTCGTCCGCCTCGAGGGCACCAACGTCGAGCTCGGCAAGCAGATCATTGATGAATCGGGGCTGAACGCAGTCAGTGCCACCGACATGAAGGATGGAGCGAAGAAGATCGTGGAGCTGACCTCATGAGCATCCTCGTCAATGCCGACACCAGGGTCCTGATCCAGGGCCTCGGCCGCACCGGGAGCTTCCACACCGACAAGGCCATCGCCTACGGCACCCGGATGGTCGCCGCGGTCCATCCTTCGAAGGCGGGGACCGTCGAGAAGTTCACCGGCGAGACCGATCACTCGGGCGTCCCCGGCCGCCCGGATACCTATGACGTCGATGTTCCGATCTTCCGGTCGGTGGCTGAGGCGATGAGTGAGGCGGGCGCCACCGTCAGTGTCGTCTACGTGCCGCCCCCGTTTGCCGCCGACGCCATCATGGAAGCGGCCGAGGCCGGCATCGACCTCGTCGTGTGCATCACCGAGGGCATTCCAGTGGCCGACATGGTGCGCGCCAAGCGTTACCTCCAGGATCGAGAGACCCGGCTGGTCGGTCCCAACTGCCCCGGCGTGATCACTCCGGCGGAGTGCAAGATCGGGATCATGCCCGGATACATCCACCAGCCGGGCCGCGTCGGCGTGGTGAGCCGATCGGGGACCTTGACGTACGAGGCCGTGTACCAGCTGACGACGATCGGCCTCGGGCAGACGACTGCCGTCGGCATAGGGGGCGACCCGGTGAACGGGACGAACTTCGTCGACGTGCTCGAGCTCTTCAACGATGATCCGGTCACTGAGGGGGTCATCATGATCGGCGAGATCGGTGGCACCGCCGAAGAGGAGGCTGCCGCCTGGATCTCTGCCAACATGACCAAGCCGGTTGCCGGATTCATCGCCGGCACGACGGCGCCTCCCGGCAAGCGTATGGGCCACGCCGGCGCCATCATCTCGGGTGGCATGGGAACGGCGGATGCCAAGATCTCGGCGCTGACGGCAGCCGGCGTGACTATAGCCCCGACGCCTTCCGACCTCGGGGCCGCCATGGTCGAGGCGATGGAGTGAGTGGCCGCAGGGCCAACAGACACCGCTGGTGACCGAGTTCTTGTTGGGGCCGGGTCTTGGTCTTGGCGCCGGCCTGTCTCCCGGGCCGCTCCAGGCTCTCGTTGTGACGTCGACGCTGCGGCGCGGCTTTGGTGCCGGCGTGCCGCCCTGGTCATTTTCGGCGTCGCCCTGGCAATCCGCGCGTTACGCCCTCCTGCTGCCCGCAACCGGTACTAAGCACTTGATACTTGGTACTTAGTACTCTCTTCCCTATGAGCCGCATTCAATCGTCAATCGAAATCGCCAAGTCGTCCTGGAAGGTCCTCAAAGCAGACAAAGAGCTGATGCTGCTGCCGATCCTGTCCACGCTGGCCACGGTGGCAACGATCGCACTCTTCCTGGTGCCGATCTTCGTTTCCACGGACCTGGAGAATTGGGAGCCGGGAACGGCTCACTACGTGACCTTCTTCGTGATGTACCTCGTGCTGGCCTACATCACGATCTTCTTCAACGCAGCTCTGGTGAACGCGGCCCATGAGCGGCTCAGCGGGGGCGATCCGACACTCGGCAGCGCCCTGCGGGGGGCGGCTCGCCGGGCGGGCAAGATCCTCCCCTGGGCAATCGTCTCGGCGACGGTGTCACTGATCCTTCGCTCGCTGGAAGAGCGGGCCGGCATCGTCGGACGCATCGTGATCGGCCTCGTCGGGATGGCCTGGGCCGTGGTGACGTTCCTGGTGCTGCCGATCATCGTCGTCGAGGGGCTCGGGGTGAGCCAGGCCGTCAAGAAGTCGGCGGAGATGTTCCGGCGCACCTGGGGGGAGAACCTGGCGGCCCAGGTGGGGCTGGGCTTCGTCGGTTTCATTGCCAGCCTGCCCGGGGTTGCCGTGGTGGCCCTCGGCGCCGCCAATGGGCTGCTGGTTCTCGTCGCCGTCGGCGTGCTGTGGCTGGCGGCAGTAGCCATCGTGATGGCGACTCTCTCCGGCATTTATCAAACGGCGCTGTACCACTATGCGACTGACGGCACTGTGCCCGGTGCCTACTACGACAACCGGTCATTCGCCGAAGCATTTCGGAGTAAAAGGGAGCAGCGGCGTTACCGGTAAGCTGTCCCTGAAATGCCACGAGATACCGTCGACACTGCCGGGCGCGTCGTTGTGCTCGCGTCCGGTTCCGGGTCGAACCTCCAGGCCTTGCTCGACACGGCAGAAAGCAGCTGGAGTGTCGTCGGAGTCGTGTCAGACCAGCCTGAAGCAGGTGCGCTGCAGCGGGCCTCCCGGGCCCAGGTTCCCAGCAGGGTCGTCGAGTGGCGGGACCACAGCGACCGCAACGACTTCACCGAAGCCATCTGCGCAGCCGCCGAGGAGTTCGCCCCCGACTTCATCGTGCTCGCCGGGTTCATGCGGGTGCTGGGCCCGAGCGCAATGGCCCATTTCCCGGATCGGATAATCAACCTCCATCCGTCGCTGCTGCCGGCGTTCCCCGGTGCCCACGGTGTGCGCGATGCCCTCGCCTACGGCGCCAAGGTGACGGGGGTCACCATTCATTTTGTCGACGAGCACCTCGACCACGGCCCGATAATCGCCCAGGAGGCGGTGGAGGTCCTCGCAGGTGATGACGAAGCAGCTCTCCACGGCCGGATACAGGAGATCGAACATCGACTGTTGCCCGAGGTGGTGACGAAGCTGGTCAAAGGGGAGCTCGCCATCAGGGGGCGGACCGTGAAAGGAAGGGTGAGCGCGTGAATCGGCCTGTCAAGCGGGCGTTGATCTCAGTCTCGGACAAGTCGGGTCTGGTCGAGTTCGTCGGCCGGCTCGTCGCCGCCGGTGTCGAGGTAGTTTCGTCGGGCGGCACCGCGTCCGCCATCGAGGCCGCCGGCCTGCCGGTGACCGCCGTCGCCGCGGTGACCGGCGAGCCGGAGATGCTCGGCGGCCGTGTCAAGACGCTCCACCCGCGTATCCACGCCGGGATCCTGGCCGACCACGGTCGGGCGGATCACCAGGAAGACCTGTTGGCGCACGGTATCTCTCCGTTCGAGCTGGTGGCGGTCAACCTCTATCCGTTCGAGGCCACCGTGGCCAACCCGGCCGTGACGGCCGCAGAGGCCATCGAGAAGATCGACATCGGCGGCCCCACGATGGTGCGGGCGGCGGCGAAGAACCACGCCTGGGTGGGAGTGGTGACGTCGCCCGACCAGTACGACGAGGTGGCCTTGGCCGTCGAAAGCGGCGGCCTCAGCGACGAACTGCGCGCCCGGCTGGCCCGGGCGGCGTTTCATCGCACGGCCGCCTACGACGCCGCCATCGTCGGTTGGCTTGACCGGGACGAACCGCTGCCCGACCGCCTGGTGCTGGCATTCGAGAAGGCGGACGATCTGCGGTACGGCGAAAATCCGGAGCAGGCCGCCGCCGTGTATCGCCGCCCGGAAGGTGGCGGCTGGTGGCAGCGGGCCGATCAGCTCCAGGGCAAGGCGATGTCCTTCAACAACTACGCCGATACTGAGGCGGCCTGGCGGCTTGTCTGTGATCTCGCCGAGCCGGGCGTCGCCGTGATCAAGCACACCAATGCCGCCGGCGCCGCGGTGCGCCCGACGTCCCTCGAGGCGTTCCTCGCGGCCTGGGAATGTGATCCGCTGGCGGCCTTTGGCGGGGTAGTAGCCCTCAACACCGAGCTGGATGCCGCCACGGCTGAGCTCATCAGCAGACATTTCGTCGAAGTCGTTGTCGCTCCCGCAGTGTCGGCTGAAGCTCGCGCCGTCCTGCAAGCCAAGGCGAACGTGCGCGTCATTGTGGCGCCGCCGCCGGGCAGAGCGGACCTGGACTTGCGGCGCCTCGAGCACGGTATGTTGGCCCAGCAGCGGGAGCCCGTTCCCTTGGCCGCCGGCACGAGCTGGCCAGACGACTGGTCCGTGGTCTCCGCTCGCAAGCCGAGCGCAGAGGAGCAGGCCGACATGGCATTCGCCTGGGTGGTGGCGGCTCACACCAAGTCGAACTCCATCGTCGTGGCGGCCAACGAGACGGCGGTTGGGGTCGGTGCGGGTGATCAGAGCCGGGTCGGGGCGGCCGAGCGGGCACTGGCGAAAGCGGGTGACCGTGCCGGCGGGGCCGTCGCCGCCAGCGACGCCTTCTTCCCCTTTCGCGATGGTCTCGATGTGCTGGCGGCCGCCGGCGTCACCGCCGTCATCGAGCCCGGTGGTTCGATGCGTGATGACGAGGTGATCGCGGCTGCCGACGAATACGGTATGGCATTGGTCTTCACTAATCGGAGGTATTTCAAACATTGAGCGCTCGAGTTCTGTCAGGCAAGGAAGTTGCGACCGTCGTCCGTGGTGAGGTCAAGGAGCGGGTAGCCGCCCTCGCCGATAGGGGCCGCACTGTCGGTCTGGCCACAGTCCTCGTGGGTGAGGATGCCGCGTCACAGGTGTACGTGCGCGGCAAGCACAAGGCCGCTACCGAGGCCGGGATGCTGTCGTTCGATCGCTCGCTCCCGGCCGACACCACACAGGAAAAGGTGGAAGCTCTCATTCAAGAGCTGAACGACGATCCGCAGGTGGATGGCATGATCGTCCAACTCCCACTGCCGGATGGGCTCGACGGGAATCGAGCTGTGGAAATGATCGCCCCGGCCAAGGATGCCGACGGCCTCCATCCCGACTCCCTCGGCCGCATGGTCCTCGACCGTCCGGGGCCGCGTCCGGCGACGCCGGCCGGAATCATGCGGATCCTGTCCCACTACGAGATCGAGACGAGCGGCAAGCTCGCCGTCGTCATCGGCCGGTCGTTCCTCGTGGGCCGCCCGATGTCACTGCTCCTGAGCGTCAAGGGCGTCGACGCCACCGTTGTGCAGACCCATTCGCGAACCCCCGACCTTCCCGGAGTTGCTCGCGAGGCCGACATCCTCATCGTCGCCATTGGCCGGGCGAACTTCGTGACCGCCGACTTCGTCAAGCCCGGAGCGACGATCATCGATGTCGGCATCAACCGGACCGACGACGGGCTCGTCGGCGACGTGGACTATGACGCAGTCGTCGACATTGCCGGGGCCATCACCCCGGTACCCGGTGGCGTCGGGCCGATGACCATCGCCTCGCTGCTGGGGAACACCGTGAGTGCCGCCGAACGGACGGCGGCGGCGGCGGGAGCGTGACTTAGGGAGGCCTGCCCCCGGCTAGCCTTCCGTCGCAAAGCCGCGACCAGGAGAGCTATCGAATCATGGCGACAGCCATCACAATGGGCCCTGAGGGCTTGCAGGTACCAAACGACCCGATCATTCCCTACATCGAGGGTGACGGGATCGGTCCCGACATCTGGGTTGCCTCGCAGCGGATCATGGACGCGGCCGTGGCCAAAGCCTATGGCGGCGAGCGCGCTATTGCCTGGCAGGAAGTGCTGGCAGGACAGAAGGCGTTCGATCAAACCGGACAGTGGCTTCCCGACGAGACGGTCGAATCCTTTCGCAACCTCCTGGTCGGGATCAAGGGACCGCTGACAACGCCCGTCGGCGGAGGAATCCGCAGCCTCAACGTCGCTCTTCGCCAGATCCTCGATCTATATGTCAGCTTTCGTCCCGTGCGCTGGTACCGGGGAACTCCTTCCCCGGTGAGACAGCCCGAGCTGGTCGACATGGTGATCTTCCGCGAAGCCACCGAGGATGTTTACGCCGGCAAGGAGCTCGAAGCGCTCAGCGAGGGCGCCAAGGAGCTTCTCGACTTCCTGTCTGAGAACTTCGGCTGGGACATCAAGGAGGACAGCGGCCTCGGGATCAAGCCGGTGTCGGTGTCGGGCAGCAAGCGGCTGATCCGGGCGGCCATCAACTACGCCGTTGCCGAGGGCCGCAGGTCGGTGACCATGGTCCACAAGGGAAACATCATGAAGTACACCGAGGGTGCTTTCCGCACGTGGGGCTACGAGTTGGTCCGTGACGAGTTCGCCGACGTCGCCGTTTCGTGGGAGGACTGTGGCGGCGATCCCGGGGACAAGATCCTCGTTCAGGACGTGATCGCCGATGCCTTTCTCCAGCAAATCCTGACCCGACCCGCCGAGTACGACGTGATCGCGACGATGAACCTCAACGGCGACTACATAAGCGACGCACTGGCCGCCCAGGTTGGTGGCATTGGGATCGCGCCCGGAGCCAACATCAACTACGTCACCGGGCACGGGCTGTTCGAGGCAACCCACGGCACCGCCCCGAAGTACACCGGGATGGACAAGGTGAACCCCGGCTCGCTGACGCTTTCTGGAGAGATCATGCTGCGCTACATGGGATGGAAAGAAGCTGCCGACCACATTGTTGTGGGGCTCGAGGAAACGATTTCGTCGAAGGTCGTCACGTATGACTTTGCCCGCCTGATGGAGGGCGCCACCGAGGTGAAGACCAGCGAGTTCGCCTCGGCCGTTATCGAGAACATGTGAACCAGCCAGGAGGGCATCAGCAAATGAGCAAAGTCACAGTGGTCGGAGCCGGCAAGTACGGCTCCACGACGGTCCAGCGCCTCGCTGAAGCCGACATCGCAGACGAAGTAGTCATGACCGACATCGTCGAGGGTTTGCCGCAAGGCCTGGCGCTTGACATGAACCAGTCGCGGCCCGTTCTCGGCTATCGCACATTGGTGACCGGTACCAACGACTACGGCGACACCGCAGAAAGCGATGTTGTGGTGATCACCGCCGGGTTGCCTCGCAAGCCGGGCATGAGCCGGATGGATCTGCTGGAGGTCAACGCCGGAATCGTCACCGACGTCGTCAATCAACTGATGGAGCACTCGCCGCAAGCGACGCTCATCGTCGTGACAAACCCGTTGGATCAGATGACGACACTGGCCGCGGAAGTGTCGGGGCTGCCGCGCAACAAGGTGATGGGCCAGGCCGGCATGCTCGACTCGGCGCGGTTCGCCCACTTCATCGCGGAAGCCGCCGACGCCGACATCCTCGAAGTGGAAGCGGTCACGCTCGGCAGCCACGGCGACACGATGGTGCCGGTGCCGTCGCTCTGCAAGGTGGGCGGCAAGCTGCTCGCCGACGTTCTGGATGCTGCCACCATCGACGAGCTCGTCGATCGCACCCGCAAGGGCGGAGCTGAGATCGTGGGCCTACTCAAGACCGGGAGCGCCTACTACGCCCCGTCGGCGGCCGCCGCCAAAATGGTCGAAGCCGTTCTCACCGACTCGGGCGCCATCTTGCCGGTGTGCGCGTGGACCGAAGGCCAGTACGGCATCGAAGGTGTCTATCTGGGCGTCCTTGCCAAGCTGAACGCCTCGGGCGTCGGCGAGATCGTCGAAGTCCCGCTGACCGACTCCGAGACGGCGGCCCTTCGTGAGGCGGCAGAAGCCGTCAAGGAAAAGGTCGAGGATCTGAAGCAAATCTAGGGATTCATCCAAATCACGATTTGGATGAGCTTCTCCGCGCCGCCTTGTGGCGATTCTCCGCAATCGTGCGGCCTCCCGGCCGCGCTCGTTTCTGAATCGACCGCGCACGTCGCCCGATCCCTCGTCCCCCTTCGCAGCAAATGCAGCGACATGTGCGGTGCATTTGCGGAAGGCGCAGCGGCCGCCAGGCCGCCTCACTCGCGAGGAGGTGGCTGTAGGCCGCCGACGAGAAACTCGCTCGAAGCTTGCTTCGAGCGAAACTACCTTGCTGCGGCCAGTTCCCTGGCGCTGGCCTCGGCGGCTTCGCGCTGCTTGGCGGCGCGCATCTGGTTCTGGACGATGTCGCGACGCCGGGCCCATAGCATGACCGCACCGATGAACACCAGGGCGACCCCGATGTTGGCGAGGAAGTATCCCCACGTCACCTGCGTATCTCGGTACTGACCCGGAATGAAGGGTTCCGTCTCGGCTTGGAACCGTATCAGTGTCGAGCGGATGGCAGCTCCAGAGAAGCCGATGGCCGTTCCGGCGACAACT
>CAMYJM010000006.1 GCA_947258635.1 uncultured Acidimicrobiaceae bacterium | reverse complement strand
ACGACGAACTCGACATCAGCCGGGAGATCGGGCACCAACTCGGCGAAACCTCTCATCACTCCCGGTTCGGCGCCTTCGACATCGATCTTGATCAAACGCGCCGTGGCAAGCTCAGACTCGGTCAGCATGTCGCGTGGTGTGCGGGCCGGGACGTTCTCGCCGATCGTGAAGCCTCGTGACTCGAGCGACGTCGCCAGGCCGGAGTTGCCTGCAGGGCCCCGGTAGAGCATCAGCTCACCATCTTGCTCCGCGATGGCCACCGGCACACAGCGCACGGCGGGCTCGCCATTGATTGCCACGTTGGCCAACAGTCGGCGGTACGTATCGCGGTTGGGCTCGAACCCGACCACGCCGCCGTCCGGAGCAACGGCTGCGGCTCCCACCATCGAGAAGTACCCGATGTGAGCGCCGACATCGATGAAGGTGCGGCCCGGCGCCAGGCTGCGTCCAATGAACGCCGCCAGGTCAGGTTCCCATACACCGAAGAGGTAGACGTACATGTCGATCAGGTCGGGAAGCCGGCACTGGAATCGACGGCCCCCCCGTGTGATCGAATCGACTTCGAACGGTGCTCGCAATCTCGTGTAGCCGACGGTCAGGAGCCACCAGCCTCCGAATATGGGAACCAGGATCACGGTCCGCCAGAGCCGTCCAAAGGAAGAGACCGAGGTGCCGCCGGTTTGGAGGGCGCGGGCGATGCGCTGCACGAGTCTCGCCAGTGTCTGCATCCGGTGCCTCCCGATCAGGTCCGGCGCGGACGGAGATAGCGCCAGTAGATCCTGCCCAGGTCGAACACCGCCCCAAATGCGTTGCGCACCCGCAGTTTCGAGCCCTGGGTGTCGAACCAAGTTGACAACGGGTACTCGCAGATTATCGAGCGAGGATCGCCTGCAATCGACACTATCGGCTCGCTGACAACTCGGGCCAGCATCTCGACATCGAACACCCAGGACGTCTGAAATGGCTGGGCGAAGATGTCGGCCGTCCAGGATTGGACGCGCAGGATCTTGGCGCCGCACTGTGTGTCGTACATCGGGAGCCGCAACACAGCTGTGGCGACGGTGGCGAACACCCGCCCGATCCAATGGCGGATGAGATTGCGCCGCACCGACCGGCCGAGGAGATTGACTCGCGCCCCGGTGACGATGTGCACGCCGGGGCGCTCGGCCAGGATCTGGCGCATCCCGTCGAGTTCCTCCAAGGGCGCCGCTAGATCGGCGTCCCAATAGCCGACGATGCCCGTGGGTTGCTCGAGTGCGTCGAGGATTCCGGCACGCACCGCCGCCGCCTTGCCGCCGTTGGCGGGCAGCCGTTTCAACTGGAACTGGGCCGGATTCCTGTCGAGCAGCTTGGCGATGACGGAACTGGTGCCGTCGGTCGAGCCATCGTCGACGAAGAGGAACGCCACATCCGGGTTGGCGGACGCATAGCCGGCGAAGGCCTCCAGGTCGAGGCGGCGCGCTTCGTTGTAGCAGGGCACGACGAGAGTGACTGTGGCTTCGTTTCGGGTGGGTTCGCCGTTCGGCATTTCCTCAGCTGTTCCGGGTTCAGGCAGCGGCAGTGTAGAGGCCACCCTTGCAGCGGCCAGGTGGCCGCCCCTGCTCAAAGGCACTCTACGAATGCGGAATCGGCGGGTTGGCCGCCCCACTTGAGAACGAGGTCCGATTGCCGAACCCGGCCGGCTGGTGGTCATTTCAGCAGGTGCGTTCCCTGCCGGCCATCAGGCCGAGTTGAACCTACCGTCCTACCGTCGAAAACGGCGGAACAGGCGGTGCCGCTCGGCGGCGGCATAGCGGTCTTCGAGCATCACGTGGGCTAGGGGGAGGAAAGCTTCGGGATTCATGAGGGCGATCCTTGCTGAGGTGCGGTGTAGCGATCTATAGCGCTTTTGGTTCTTACATCGTATCGCATCCACTGTAAGGAGTCAATAGCATTAATGGGTATTACTGATAAGGTCTTCCGGCTTGTGGCGGTTGATCGCGAGATTTGGTGCGAAGCAGGCTCGGGCGCTGGAGAGGGGGACGGCGGGAGTGCCCGGTGGGCGCCCTCGGCTGCTGTTCGTGTACTCCCCCACCGGCGGCGCACCTCAATCCGCGGCGCCCCCCCGGGGCTCCACCCACGGGGGCCCTGAGGTTGGGGTGTTGGCTGGCCGGGGCCGGTGAGATTAACTTCGCAACATGGTGAAAGAGGCGTTGTCGCGAGCCGAAGCAGTTGAGTCCGCCGTCGCGAAGTGGATCAGGCGTCTCGTCAGTCTCGATGGCCGGAATCGAATGCTCTATTTCCGCGAGCTGGCGCGCGGAACTCTCGAGCTCTCGCCGGACCTCGACATCGTGCGCGAGCCTCAACTCGCACGGCTGCTCGCCGGAGAGTCGGTCTTGCTCTCGGAGATTCTGGTGGCCGATGCCCGAGATGACGCCGCCCGCCGGGTGCGTGCCATAGCGGCCAAGGCGCGGTCGAACTTCGAGGAGAAGGGCCTGGCCACGCTGTACCTCGGCCATTCCCTTGCCAGTTGGACCCGAACGGACGGCCGGACGCCGCTGGCGCCGGTCATCATGATGCCAATTGACGTCGACTTGGTGAAACCCGCGGGTGACGATGCCGTCCTCGAGGCGGCCGGGCCGCCCGAAGTCAATCTCCCGTTCGAGTACGCGGTCCGCAGCGAGCTGGGAATCGATCCCTATCCAGGGACAGCAGACCGGTCGGACGATATCGAGGAATGGCTGGATCATGTTCGCCACGCCTGTTCCGAGCTTCCCGGTTTCTCGATCGACCGACGGGTCTTCCTGGCCAACCTCGAGTTCTCGAAACGGCCGATGGTCATCGACCTCGAGCAGCACCTCGAGATGCTCGTCGCCAATGACGTCGTAGCGGCCATCGCAGGAGACGAGGCGGCCCGGGCCGAGCTCATGCGAGACTTCGATGTGGACTGGGACATCCCGGATCACATCCGACCTCAGGATGAGTTTCTCGTGTGCGACGCGGATGCCAGCCAGAATCGCGCAATCGTCGCGGCTCAGCGTGGTCGTAGTCTCGTTGTGCACGGCCCGCCCGGAACCGGCAAGAGCCAGACGATCGCCAACTTGATCTCCTCGTTGGCAGCCCAAGGGAAATCCGTGCTCTTTGTCGCCGAGAAGCGCACCGCGATCGGCGCCGTGACTCGGCGGCTCGACGCGGCCGGCTGCGGAGAACTGATACTCGACCTGCACGACGGTTCCCGGCGGCGCGATGTTGCGGCAAGCCTGGGCGTCAGCATCGATGCCATTGCCCACCGCTTGGCTCACGACAGCGTTGTGCCCCATGAGGATCTAGCTGCCACCCGCAAGCAACTCGTGGCGCATCGCCGCCAGATGCATGAGCCGCGCGACCCGCACGGGTTGAGCTTCTTCGACTTGCAGGCCATGCTGGGCACTCCTGAGGCGGAAGCCACCGGGCTGCGTCTCAACGCCGATACTCTGCTGCGCTGGACGGAGGAGGGGCGGGAGACCGTCAGGGCGCGCCTGGCCGAATGGCGTCGCCTGGCCGATCAACTCGACGACGATCCCACCGGAATGTGGTCGTCGGCTGTCTTTCGCACCGCGGAGGAGGCGGCCGCCGCCCAAAGCGACCTCGAGGAGCTCACGACGACGCTGATACCGGAAGTTGAGGAGGCGTACCGGTCGGCCCTTGTCGAGTTGTCGGCCAAGGTGGAATCTGGCGTGACGGTAGCCCGACTCGCCGGATTCGCCGCAACGGTCAACCAGCTGACGGAGAGCCGCCAACCCTCCTTCCTCTATGAAGCAGCCAGCCTTGCCGACGCTCTGCAGCCTGAGGAACGGTCCCGTCTCGGCCGGCTCCTCGCCAGGGCGTTCAAGAGTGACTACCGGGCGGCCCGGCGCAGTCTCCCGCAGCTCGGGATTGCCGATTCGGAGCGGCTCGCTGCTCTGGCGGATGCTCGCAAGATGGTCGCGGCCCAGGAACTGTGGGCATCCTGGTTCCCGGATCGGCCGATGCCGCGGCGCGTCGAGGCGGGAGCGGCCTTGGCTGACAGCCTGCACGAGTATGAAACGGTTTTTGATCGCCTGGCCACTGCGGTGCCGGCACTCGGCCGTGTCGCCGGTTTCGGCGAGCAGATCAGGATTATCGGCGCCATGCATGTACATCGTCACCTGGCCGCGCTCCGGGCCTCCGTGGCGAGCGCTGCCGACGAGATCGCGGAGTTCGGAGTTGGGCCACTCCTCCGGCTGGCGAAGGGGGATCGCCGCGGTAGCGATCTCGGCGGCCTCGCGATGAAGGTCTTTGCCGCGAGCGCGATCGATGCCGTTACCTGGCAGGAGCCCGAGCTGGGTATGTTCGATGGGGCACGCCACCAACGGACGGCCGAACGGTTTGTCGAGCTCGACGGTCGCCACCTTGCCACGACGGCGCAGCGGGTGATGCGGGCCGTGGCGGCACGCGCCGCCGCGGTCATGGAAGAGAACCCGCGCGAGGCAGCGCTCGTGCGCCACGAGGCGGCTGAGGAGGCGCAACACATACCCGTCCGTCGACTGCTCGCCCGCTCCCCGGCCGTCGTCAAAGCCCTCAGGCCGTGTTGGGCGATGAGCCCGTTGCTCGTGTCGCGGATGCTGCCGGCCACTCCCAACCTCTTCGACGTCGTCGTATTCGATGAAGCCAGCCAAGTGCTCTCGATCGATGCGATTCCGGCTATCGCCCGGGGCACCCAGGTGGTCGTGGCCGGCGACCCCCACCAGCTGCCTCCCTCTCAGTTCCTCGTGAGCGAGAGCGCCCACGACGAGGAAGCGGGGTCCGGCGGCTCGTCGCGTGCCCGCAAGGAGGCGGAGTCGATCCTCGATGTGATGCGAGGCGTTCTCATCGAGCAGGAGCTGCGCTGGCACTACCGAAGTCAGGACGAGCGCCTCATCAACTTCGCCAACATCCACACTTACGACCGGTCGCTCGTCTCCTTTCCGGGGACGAACCGGGGCACCGGGGTAAGTCACGTATTGGTTGATGGCCTTCCCGAATCCTCGAAAGACACGGTAAGCAACCCGGCGGTGGTCAATCGAGTCGTGGAGTTGATTCTGGAGCACGCCGCGGCGAATCCCGGCGAGTCGCTCGGTGTGATCACAACGGGAGTGCGCCATGCCAACTCCATCACCGAAGCGTTGCGCCTCGCCCGGGCGGCCGGTCCGGATGAACAAGGTGGGTTCTTCGAGGAAAAGGGAGCGGAGCCCTTCTTCGTCAAGACCATGGAACTTGCTCAGGGTGATGAGCGCGACCACATCATTCTCAGCGTCGGCTTCGGGCGCAATCCCAAAGGGACCATGTTGTATCGCTGGGGCCAACTGACCCGAGCCGGCGGGGAGCGGCAGCTCAACGTGGCGGTTACCCGGGCGAAGCGGCGCATGACTGTCGTCGCATCGGTTGCTTCGCAGGATATCGATCCGACGCGAACCCGATCTCGCGGGGCGGCGCTGCTCACGCAATACCTCGAATACGCGGAACGGGGCGGTGAATTGGCACCGGGGCGCGGCGACACCGCCCGCCTGACTCCGTTCGAGACATCGGTACGCGATCGACTGGAGGAAGCCGGCATTCCGCTGCAACCCCATTACGGCGTGGGCCGGCTTCGTGTCGAGTTCGCCGCCTTCGCCGGTGAAGACAAGTCGCAGCCGGTACTGGCGATAGAAACCGACGGGGTCGCCTACAACTCCTCGGAGACGGCTCGGGACCGGGATCGACTGCGACCCGAAGTTCTCGAGAGGCGGGGCTGGCGCTTCCACCGCATCTGGTCGATCGATTGGCATCGGGATCCGGACGCTGAGACTGCCAAGGTGATGGCCGCCTGGGAGCGTGCCGTCAGGCTGGCGACGGAACAGGAGCTGTTCGATCACTCCCCGGTCGCCGACCGTCCGGTGGTTGCCGGGCGCGGCCGGAGCCCGATAACAGTGCACCGGGGCGGAATCCTGGCTTACGCACGAGCCGAACTCGTGCAGCTCATCCAGTGGATCGAATCCGACGGGGTGAGCCGAACCGACGAAGAGGTCCTGGCGGCCGCCGTCGAGGTCCTCGGCTTCAGGGACTCCAGTGGCCGGGTCGGCCGAGCGCTGCGCGCTGCGATCAAGGAGGCGCACGACTCGTAGCCGGCAGTCTCCGTTCTCCGTCTAGTCGCCGGGTCGGTACACCAACAGCGGCCGTCCGTACACCGCGCCGGGCTGATGGTCGGGCCGGTGCCGGTTCGGGCAGTAGTAGTCCGTCGTGGAGCGGCCGTCCGCGGTGCGGCGCAGCTTTCTGGCGCCACACAAGCAGTACTGCACCAGGTTCCTCTGGTATTGCTGGTTGTACCAGTTGTCCTTCACCATCTCCCGACGTTGCGCCGCAGCTCGCTGGATCTGCTGCTGCGCGGCTAACCCGTCGGGCCGTCTAAACATCGGCACCCTCCTTTGCTCGAGGGATGGCCTTCTCGCCCAGCATCGCGCCGCGCCGAAGATTCGTCTAGTCGTCGCCAGGCAGTGTCACGGGGCGGCTGCGGGTTCGGCCGCCACCCGTAGACTCTCCTGGTTGTGATCCGAGAACCCGTCATCACCCGTGATTTCTCGCTAGCGTGGCTGGCCAGCTTCTTCGAGGGGCTGTCGTGGGCGTTGTTCATCCACTTGCCGGGTTTCCTGGAGGATCTGGGGGCCTCCGAGGCGGAAATCGGGCTCAGCTTCGGGATCGCCGCCGTCGCCGCCGTCGGCGTGCGGCCCTGGGTGGGCCAGGCGCTCGATCACTTTGGTCGTATGCCCGTCATCTACGTCGGCAACGTGGTCAACCTCGGGTCGATCCTGCTGTACCTCACGGTTTCGTCGATCGGCCCTTGGGTCTATCTCGTTCGCATCATCCACGGCATCGGACTGGCGACGCTCTTCAGCGCCTTCTTCACCTACGGCGCCGACGTCGTGCCGGAGTCGCGCCGCACTGAGGGCTTCGCGCTGTTCGGGGTCTCGGGGCTGCTTCCGATAGCGGCCGCCGGCGTGATCGGCGACATCGTTCTGAACATCGCGGGGTTTCGCGAGCTGTTCATAACGGCGGCAGTGTGTGCTGGGATCGCTCTCGGCATTTCGCTTCCGCTCAAAGAACGCAAACCGGCGCAACGCGAAGGCCTGGCGCGCCGTGGCTTTCTCTCCGTGGTCACCCAGCAGACCCTGCGTCCGGTGTGGCTGATGGCCGGTGGACTCGCCTTTGTGCTCACCGCCTACTTCACGTTCCTGCGGACCTACGTCGACGAGACCGGGGTCGGCTCCGTCGGCCTCTTCTTTGCCACCTACGGCGCCGCCGCGATCATCCTGCGTGTCGGGTTGGGCTGGGTGCCCGATCGGGTGGGTCAGAAGCTCGTGCTGTTTCCATCGATGGGAAGCCTGGCGGCCGGGTTCATGGTGTTGTCCATTGCGACCGGGTCGGTCCACATCGCCGTCGCCGGCGTGCTGTGCGGTATCGGCCACGGCTACGGTTTCCCAATCCTGTCGGGCATGGTCGTGAGTCGAGCGCTCGACGAAGATCGTGGGTCTGCGGTGTCGATCTTCACGGCGCTGTTCGACCTCGGCACGCTGATCGGCGGCCCGGTGCTCGGCATCATCATCTCCCGCTTCGGATACGCGACGATGTTCACGGTCGCCGCGGTCGCCATCGTCACCGCCTCGTTCGTCTTTGCCGGCTGGGACCGCCGCATGCTGCAGGCCCGCGCCGCGATCGACGCGACTGCGGCGAGTTGATCCCAGGCAGCCGTCGATCCCCGCGGTCATGGACGGCCCCAACGACGCCGGCGAGCTACAGGCCGAGGCGTCCTTCGAGGCGGTTCATCGACTCCTCCGGATCGGTGATGGAGAACACGTGGGAACTCATTCCGGTCGCCTCGGCACCCCGGCAGTTCACCGGGAGGTCATCGACGAACATGCATTCCTCAGTGGGCACTCCGAGCGCTCGCGCGGCGGAGAGGTATGCCTCTGGATGCGGCTTGGGATGGTCCAGGGTTGTCACGTCGATCATCTCCTCGAACCAAGAGGCATGCTCCCAGGAGTCCCACCAATTGGCGCCCAGCCAGCGGGAAGCGTCGTTGGTGAGGACGGCCTGGCGGTGGCCGGCATCGTGGATCTTGCCGATCGTCTCCCAGGTGCGAGGCCGTTCCTGGTTGTGCCACAGCAGGTCGCCGTACGGATCGAAATCGATGCCCGACTCTGCCAATCGGGCTACCACGATCACCACGTAACTACGCTCGTTGATCTCTCCTCCAAGCAAGCGTTCATAATCGGGATCAGGGAGGGCGCCCGTCGGGCCGAGCGGGACCTGGTGAACCGGCCACCCGAGGTCGCTGCCGACGTCGAGGATGAGCTCGGTGAAGTAGCGATACATCACGCCACCCATGTCCCACACGACGTGGGGGAGCGCGGTCACTCGGTGCCGCTTCGGGAGCCGCTGGAGTCTGAGGACTGATTCACGTGGCGACACTACGCCGGTTGTTCCCAGGATGTGAATCGTGATCGAGCCGGCGTTTCTTTCGCGATAATTGGGGGGCCACCGCACAGAAGTGAGGACAACATGACCGACCAGGCTCTTCCCGAGACTCCCGAGGAGTACGGCGACTACTTCACAGAGAGGATCGACCGCCTCAATCAGCGAATCGAAGACTTCCAGATCGAAGTGGATCTCAGCAGCCCCGACGTGGCCGAGCGGTTCCGCGAGGTCGTGATCGACCTCAGGGCGGACCACGAACGGATTGGTGAGTTTGCCCGCGGTCTGCGCGAGTCGGCCGCATCCACTTTCCGCGAGGTGCGCGACGCCGCCGAGCGGTCTTATGAGCGCCTCGAGGGTGAAGTCGCTACGGCATGGGCCGACCTGCGAGCCGACAAGGCGACCGAGCCGCAGGAGTACCGGGCGGCAGTCCACGAGCAGGCGGAGTCGTGGCGCACCCACCTCGACCGCCTGAAACTGCACGCCAAGCTTGGCCAAATGGAAGCTCGCGACGCGGCGACGGGCCTCGACGACGCTTATCAGCGAGCCAGGCCCGAACTGGAGCGGGCCGGTGAGGCCGCCGGCGATGCCCTCGAGGCGCTGAAGGAACCGGCTCGCGAGTTGATGGCGCACCTCCGCCGGGCGGCGAAGGACTTCTCCCGAGCGCTCGACTAGGAGCGCCCGGCAACGCGGGTCCGCGATCAAACGGGTGCGTCATATGGTGGGCTGAGCCATCCGAAGTGCTCGAGGCCCTCCCGGATTCCTGCGGCGAAAGCGGCGCGGGCGTGGTAGACGCCCGGCGCGTGGTGTTCTCGCAGCTCGCGGGTAGCGTTGCCGACCACGATGGATTGGAACCCCAGTTCGGGGCGCATCATGTCGAGGTCGTTGCCCGTGTCGCCTGCCGTGACCACGTCGCCGGGGGCGACGCCTACCAGCGCCGCCAGGTAGCTCGTCGCCTCACCCTTGCCGGCACGAACCGGCAGAATATCGAGGAATCGGTCCGCTGAGTACACGACCTTGGCGGCGACTCCTTCTGCATCCAAACGGCTCTCGAGATCCGCCAGTGCGTCGCTCGAAAGCTCATCGAGGAAGTAGCTCAACTTGAAGGGCGACTGCCACTCCAGCGGCAGTTTCTCCGCCTCGGGAACGGCGGCCATGATCCGTTCGATCCTGCCGGCGTCCCAATCCTCCGAGATGATCGGAGACCAGCGGCCGGCGGCCACGTACCGCTCACCGTCGTGGAGCCAGATCTCCGTCCCCAGCATCGTCACACATGCATCGGCGCGTCTGTCGATAGACGCAGACGCGTAGAAGTCCTGAATCGACTCGAGGTGGCGCCCCGTGGCAAATGCCACGAAGATGCCCGCCGTTTCGAGATCTCGCCACAGTGACCTCATGGCCGCCTCGTCGCCGATGAACGTGCCATCGAGATCGCTCACGAGCATTCGAGTTGAGCCCATAGTCCTCCCCTCATGCCAGATTGCGACACTACAGGCGGCAGCCGCCGGTGACGATCAATGGGTCCATGGTTTGGTCCTTGGATATGAGCGCTCCTCGCGGCATGCTTGTCCAGCCTTGCGGAGGCCCAACATGACTTCATCTTCGGTAGAACACAATGCCCCGCGACATCTTCTGGCTCTCGACGCTCTTGTCTTTGGCCAGGAGGAACCCGCGCGATGGCGCCGCCTGCGGGATCGCCTCGAAGCGATCCGCAGCGCAACCGTCCTGGTGTATGTCGGGGCCGCCGACCTACCCGGCCTGCCGGCGCCCGACTACGCGATCGACGCGTTGGGGACCTCGATCACCCGGCTTCCGGCAGGTGATACCGTCGATGAGTGGCCCGAACCCGGCGGCGCCACCGGGATGGCAGAAGCGCTCGGCCACCTCGCCAGCGGTCTCCTGATCCCGTGGTCGGAGGTGTACTGCGTCGTCGGAACCCACCTGGCGCTTGACGATCGGATCGAAAGGGTCGTGGTCATCGATGGGGGAGCAGCTGCCCCGGATCAGGCCGTGCGCGCCCCATCCGCAGAGGAGGACGCCGTCATCACGGCCCTGGAAGAGGCCCAGTTGTTTGGGCGCGCCGTCGGGACTGCTCCCGACATATGTGAGGTGGCCTTCGAGGCGGCGCGTGACACCCTGCAGCGCAATGTGACCCCGATTGGCTTCACCGCAGCCTCTCTCGGCGACAATCCGCTGGGCAGCCACGACGCCAACTACGCCGCGGTGTGGGCCCGCGACGGCGTCATAACGGGGCTGTGGACTCTGTGCCTCGAGGATCCCGAGTTGATCGCAGCTTTCCGGAACACCATCAGGGTGATGTGCCGGCATCAGAGCCCGACCGGCCAGATCCCCTCGAACGTCCGCCTCGCCGACGAGACCCCCGACTACTCCGGAATCGGGGGGATTGGCAGTATCGATTCCGTCCTGTGGTTTGTGATCGGCGCGGTGCGCCTTGCCTTCCATACCGCGGACCGCGCTTTTGCCGAGGAGATAGTGGAACCGGTGGCGCGAGCCATGCAGTGGCTGGCGGCTCACGACGCCAACAACGACTCGCTGCTCGAGATACCCGAGTCGTCGGACTGGATGGATATCTTCCCCAGGTCATACAACGTGCTCTACGACGAGGTGCTGTGGTGGCAGGCATGCCTGGACACGGCGGCGCTCTACGATGGTCTTGGACGCGACGGGACCGCGTGGCGCGATCATGCCGCGTCAATTCGGACGGCCATCCTCGATCAGTTCTGGCCGACGGGTGATCAGCTCATGGAGATCGCCGGATCGGCTTCAGGCCGCTTCTCTCCCGGTGAGGCCTATTACCTGCTCAGCCAGATCACGCCGTTTGACTATGGGTGGCGGTGTGACGTGTATGCCAACCTGCTGGCCGCCCTGGGTGGGCTCCTCGACCAGCGGAAGCTCGACCGGCTGTTCACTTTCTTGTGGGGTGTCGGGGTCAATAGCCCGTATCCGGTGACGTGCCTGTACCCGCCCATCGTCTCGGGGGCAGAGGACTGGAAGGACTACTTCTTGGTCAACTTCCTCAACATCCCTCACCACTACCACAATGGAGGTCTGTGGCCGTTCATCGGGGGGCTCTGGGTTCGCTACCTGGTCGCCGTGGGACGTGTCGAGCTGGCCCATCGCGAGCTGGCGAGCCTGGCGGAGGCGTGCCAGCAGGGCATCTCGGGCGAGTGGGAGTTCAACGAATGGCTCCACGGTACGACGGGTCGGCCCATGGGCAAGGCCCATCAAGCCTGGAGCGCGGCCTCCTTCGCCCACGCCTACATGGTGCTCCATCGCGATGCGGACCCGAAGGTGTTTCCGTCCCTCGACCCCGACGGTTTGGGTCGCTGAGCCGCCGATCAGGTAGTGATGTCGATGCCGGATCGATTGTGTGAGCTCTTGGCCCGATCGAACGCGACCAGCGTCTTGCGGGCGATGCCTCGCCAGCCGAACATCCGCCGGGCAAATCGGGCGCCGTCGATCGACAATCGCTCCCGGAGCCGGGGGTAGCGGAGCGGCATTGACAGCATCACGGCATACTCGCGGGGCCGTTTCGGGTCGGCAAAGAGGGCATGCGAGCCAAAGTCGAAGACCTCCTCCAGTCCGCCGTGGACCGTGACGACACATGGGGTGCCGCACGCCATTGCCTCCACGGCCGTCATCCCAAACGGTTCGTAGCGCGACGGCAACGAGAACACCGGGGCCGCCCGGTAGTAGCTCGACAGGTCCTCGTCGGCGACGTATCCAAGCCAATTGACGTTGTCGGCAACGCCCAGCTCGCCGGCAAGCGCCTGCCACTTCTTGACCTTCTGGCGATCGGAGGTCGAGTTGGCTCCGACCGCAAGTTGCAGGCCGGCTCCGGGCACCATCTGGCGCAGTTCGGGGAGGGCGCGGATGAGCAGGTCGTAGCCTTTGTTGGCTGCGGCCCGACCCACGGTGTAGACGTCGTTCTTGCGGAACTTGAGCCGGCGCCGCAGCGCCTGGGTCTCTTTGCGCGTGATCGGGGTGAAACGCCCCTCGTCGATCCCGGGCGGAATCAAAGAGATGAGATGCTCGGGCACGTCGTAGGCCTCCCGCAGAATCTCGGCCTGCTGGTTCGTGGTGGCGACAACCCGGTCGCAGCGCCGGTACGTCAGGAACTCCTTGCGGATGCGTTCCTCGAAGCGGTAGTCCGACTCGATCTCTTGAGGATCGCCGGACATCCCCTCGCGCTTCCACGATCCGAGCGAGTGCGGAGTGTGGATGTGGGCGATATCCAGCTCCTCACCGATGCGTTGTGCGGCGTATCCGGCGTCCCAATAGTGTGAGTTGATGTAGTCGTAGCTGATCTGGCGTTCCGCCAGCGCATTCGAGAAGCTCTTGATGAAGTCGTCGAGATGATCGTGCATGTCTTCCTTGCGAATGAAGTCTTGACCCCCGAATGGGATGCGCCACACCCGCAGGTTCGGGCCCATCTCGTCTTCTTCCGGCTGGTTCTCGAATCGGCGCGTCACCACGTCGACAGTCAGTCCCAGGTCGCGGAGGTGTTTGGCCAGCTCGAGGACGAACACAACTTGTCCGCCCGTGTCCGGGAGGCCGAGTTCCGGTTCGGCGGCCACGTAGCCGTGAAGCGACAACATCAACACCGTCGGCGATCCATGCATCGAACTCGTCATGACCAGGCACCCCTTCGAAGTCGTGGCGGGTGCGGCGGCGCACCATGGCCGGCAGCGGGTGCGGATTGGGCCCTTGCAGCAAGCGGGCGACCGTCAAACCCGGGCCGACCTTTCAGGCGGCAACGATAGCGGGGAACTCAGGCATCGCAACCAAAGGGGAGCCGGGCTCGCCGGCCCGGCTCCCCTCACGGAATTCTCGTCGCGGGGCGTCAAGGCCGGTACTGGCCGACCACCTGGAGGACCGTGCCGTCGGCATCGAGAGTCAGCCAGTAGCCGAACCCGACCTCGCCGGCGCCGAAGTAGCCGAAGTGTGGTTCAGCGCAGACAGGGCCGTCCGGTTGATCGCAGGCTCCGGCATTCCACGGTGAGCCGTCGGGCTGGAACATCGCAAGCCACTCGGCCGGTGTCACCGCCGTCACCTCGACCGAGCCGAACGCAGGGGTCGGGAGCATCACGGCGAAATCGCTCGCCACCGGCAGCGTGCGCAGCTGTGGGTTCTGGTTGCGGATGTAGTAGTCGTTGGGCAACGACTCGCCCGCCGCGATCTCGCCATCCTCGACGGCGGCCCGATTGGCTTCCTCGCCGGTGAGCCACTGGGCGTAGTCGGCAGCGATCTCGTCGGCTGCGACGCGCCTCAAGAAGGCGAACTCGACCGTGCCCCCGGGTACGTAGGTGACCTCGAATACGGTGGCGGTCACACCGTCGCCGACGACAATCTCGTTGCGCCCGGGAGTGAGAACCACGTTCGCCTCGAAGAAGTCGTCGGTGACCGGTACGGTCGCCCCGTCGACGCTGATTTCGGTAGCGCCTTCCGCCCGCCCGGTGATCATCAGCGGCGAGGCCACGACAGTCGATCCGTCGAGCGGTGCGCCGCCCGGCAGCTCCGCGAAGACTGCGGTGGGTGAGCCGGTGGCGCCTTCGGCGGCTTCGATCACGACCGGGACCCGGACCACGTTGACCGGTCGGCCGTCCTCGGCTGAGCTCTCGAAGACGACCACGTAGCCGTCAGTCCGCTCCGCCAGGCCGTAGTCGAAGGCGACCGCGTAGTCTCCCCAGCACCCCGTACCGCAAGTTGCCGTCGTGAACCCGCTCGCAATCACGCTGCCGCCACGCGTTTCCAGCCGATACTGCAGATTGGCCTCGAAGGTGTTCGAGATGCCGGCAATGGTGATCGGCGATGACACGACGGCGCCGGGCAACGGCGATTCCACGAGTATCAGCGGGAGGATTCCCGTGTAGTCGTCGCGAGTTTGCGGGCCGTCGAGGACGATCCCTTCCGCAGAGAACACGGCCACAGGCTCGCCCTCGATCTGGAACTCGACCTCGTCGATCTCGGCGAACTGGGTCGCCGTGTAGACCAGCTGGGCGAGTCGCCCCATCATCGAGAAGCTCCCGCCGCCGGCCTCGAAATCGGCGCTGAGGTCGAGCGTGGCCCGACCCGGTCCCTGTGCTCGGGTGTTGTCGACCGTATAGCCGAGTAGCTCGGTGCCTGCAGGGATGCTCGTGGAGATCCCGGGTACCAACGCCGCATCGCTGTCGCCGGGACCCGACAAGAGCTCGACGATGGCGGCCGCCATCGCATTGAACGCGCTTTGCGGCGGGCTGTCGGTGGAGACCACCTCAACCTCGCGGTGAACGGCCACCAGCAGGGGACCCGGCACGTTGGAGTCCTCGACGTAGTCGGCCAGGAAGTACAGCGTCACGTCGGTCGCAACGGGTGGGGTCGGTATCAGAGTCGTCGTAGGCGGCACGGTTGTCGTCGGGTTGGCGGGTGGGGTGTCACCGCGATTGAGCAGCACGACGGGGAGCGCGATGAGCAGCGCCAGACCGAATGCTGCGGCGGCGACGGCGAGGCCGCTCCATGTCCGCGTTCGCGGTGGAATGCCCTGGACTTCAGGGGTCTTTTGTGGTTTGAGAGTTGTCACTGGTGTCTCCGGGAATGGGGGCGCCTTGGGCGCCATGTTCATGAGTTTGAAGGTCATCTCACGTAGCCGCTGGTCGTGTTGATCAGTCATCGAGGAGCTCCTTGAGGCGTGAGCGAGCGCGAGCCAGGTGACGCTTCACCGACCCCTCGGAGATTCCGAGGCGGGCGGCGACTTGCGCCGGCGCCAGGTCTTCCCAATAGGTGAGGACGACCGTGGCGCGCTGCTGGACGCTCAACTTGTCGACTGCAGCCAGTACATCCAGGTCTGCCTCATTGAGACCCGTTTGCTCCGGCAGCGCAGCCCGCATCTCGCGCACGCGGCGCCGCAGCGTGCTCCGATGATGCGATCGCGCCTGATTGAGGACCGAGCGGTAGAGATAGGCGCGGTGGTTGGTGACCGTGGGCCACGCCTTGCCACCGAATGCATGGAGACACGCATCGGTGACCACGTCAGGCGCATCGAACGGGCCAACGACACCCGTCGCGAACCTGACGAGGTCGTCGGCGTATTTCCGGTAGATCTCCTCGTCGGTCATTTCGAGCATGTGACGTCACCGCGGGGCTCTTTGGGTGACATGCCCGTCGCCGGCCCCGCCCTACCGCCGGCTCGCGCCGGGGCTCCGGAGGGGCTCCGGAGGGGCGTCCGGCTAGAGACGATTGAATATCGTTCCCAGTGCCAGCAGTAGACCTCCCGCCGCGGTGAGGCCAAAGCCGACGTCGTCTGCCACGTCTATCCCGAGCCATCCGGCGTAAAGGGCTATTCCGACGACCATGGAGCCGGCCGCAATGATGAAGGTCTTGCGGGTTGGTGCGCTGAGTCGCGGCATCCTCACCTCCGTTCGACGGTCAATCTAGCCGCATGCATACGAGCGGTTCGGCGCCTAACTGGAGCGGACTCGGCCCTCGTGCCGGGCGCGCGCCTGTCGCGCCCGGCGCCGCTCCCCGGCCCGGCGCAGCCCCTCGAGGTTCGACTCATCGACGCGCATGTACTCAGCCCGCCAGGCGTCGTCGCCCCAGGTGAAAGGTGCCTGGACGGTCGTACGGGGGCATGTCACGGATTCGAGGAGGTCGATGGCCAGCGCGGTGATCGCCCGTTGCATGGCGACGTCGTACGGCTTTCCCATCGGGTTCCCCAACGGGAAGTCGGTAAAGAGGAATCTGGGAACCCCGGCCTGCTCAACGATGTCGCGAGCCGAGCCGCAGACGATCGTGGCGATTCCATTGGCCTCGAGATGGCGGGCGGCCAGACTCACGGTCTGGTGACAGACCGGTCACAGCGGCACCAGTAGCGCCACGTCGACGCCGTCGTGACGCAAATACTCGAGGATTTGCGGGGCGTCGACCTCGCGGGTGGTTCGCTGGCTGTACTCGTTCGGTATGCCGTAGAAGCGCGGCGAGATGCTGCCGAGCCGGCCGGCGGCGACGAGCTCTTGGAGACGGTGGATCGGGAAGAAGGAGTCGAGGTCGTTCGTGTGGGTCGCCTTCTTGTCCCACGAGCGGTTCATCGTGTAGAGACGTTGCGGCGGCGGGTCGAGCGGCGCCGCGTAAGCAGATTCGACCGGCAGCGTCGCTACGTCGACGTCGTCCGCCACGTCGAGGCTGAGCGCGGTGGTGACGAGGCCGAGCCGGGTCTCGCCGAGCGGTTTGGCCGGTGGCGTGAACGGCGAGTCCGCGTTGTAGGCCCACCGGTAGGGGCGCTCGTAGCCCTGTGCCTGGTAGAAGATGCGTGATTTGTCGATGTAGCTGACGAACACCCGGTAGGCCGCATCGGTGGGGGTGGGCTCCTGCTGGCTCATGTCCTCCTCCGGCCGCTCAGCATACGCCGATCGGTCGTCCCGCGGAGCCCCCGCCGGCGCTTCGCTACACCCAGATAGCCATAGGGCGCCCCCCGGCAAGCTCTGCGTCCGCCGGGATGGGTTGGGCCACGCCGCGAGCTATCCGATCGGCGCTCCAAGCGGCCGCCGCCGCATCGAGGATGTCATCGACGGGAACAACGCCGGCGGCTCCCAGGTCGTCGGGCAGCTCTATGCCGGCGGCACCGAGCAGGCTCCGCCGGCGGTTCACACCGGCCCACGTCTTCTTCGACGGCAGCGGTTCTCCCGCCAGGAGAGCGAACGTCACTTCAGGGTGGACTTCGAAGATGCGGTTGTCGTCGTGGACGAGGGCGTCGACCTCGAGTATATTCTCCCGCAGGGCGTAGCTCTGCCGGCTCAAGCCCCGCCCGTAGCGTTCCTTGGAGAGGCGATTGGCGGCGGCGTATGGCTCGGCCTCGATGACATCTCGGGGCGGGGCGTCGAACACGCTCGATCGCCGCACCCCGAGTCGAGCCCGGGCCGCAATGTCGGCCCTTCGGGAGCCGGTGACCGGGAGCCCGATGGGAATGTCGACAGCGATCGCCTCGGTATCGCCGATGGCGCCCAGGGCGTCGGCGACGGTGGCATGGGTGGTGGCGGC
>CAMYJM010000005.1 GCA_947258635.1 uncultured Acidimicrobiaceae bacterium | reverse complement strand
CGAAGGAGTATCAGTAGATACTTCGAGATCGTCGGGCGAAGGCAGGGGCGATGAGAGCCGCAGAGACGCCGCAATTGGATTGCTCAGCAGGCTCCTAGCACGCGGAAATCGCGTGTTGTTGGCACAACAAACGCAACGGTCAGGACTCCGCGGCGTCCTCCGTATCGACGGAGTCCGAGGAGCGGGACCACACCGCGATGAGAACGAGGGCCGCCAGCGCGGCTCCGGCAGCGACGAGGACCCAACCCAGGCCGGGACGCGGCGTGGGCTCGTCCTCGGGAACGCGCCGCTCGGCGAAGGTCAGCCGGGCCGGGTCGATCCCCAACTCGGCGAGGGTCGACGCCTCCGACAGCGTGCTGGCCCCGCGCTCGGGAATCAGCTCGAAGACGATGCGCAGATCGGGCCGCGCCGGCAACTCGACGACGGCCCCCCAGGTGCCGTCCTCGCGCACCAGCAGCGCCACCGGATCGAGTTCCTGTCCAGAGACGTCCTCGCCCCGCATCAGCACGAGGGCAGCGGTATCGACCACCGAGACGCTCACCTCGATCGTGACTTCCGTCGGGTTGAAGCCAATGAGGCGCGCCGACGCCTCGCCGAATGGAGGGCTCAACGTGACACTCAGTAGCAATGCGAGGAAGAACGGCATCGGCCGCACGATAACCGCTGCGCCGATGCCTACTATGCCCGACCGGCGCACCAGCACCACGCACGAGAGGCACGACATGTCGGCTCCGAGAACCTTGCTCGACAAGATGTGGGACGACCACATCGTGCGCCGCGGTGAGGGCGAGCCGGATCTCCTCTTCATCGATCTGCATCTCGTCCACGAGGTGACCTCGCCGCAGGCCTTCGAGTCGCTCCAAATTCGGGAGCGCCCGGTGCGACGGCCCGACCTGACGCTGGCGACAATCGACCACGGGGTGCCCACCGAAGGCCGGGCGCTGGGGATCCGTGACCCGCTGTCGAAGATCCAGATCGACACCCTGATCGCCAACTGTGAGCGCACCGGGATCACGCTCTACGGCCTCGACGACCCTCGCCAGGGCATCGTCCACGTCATCGGCCCCGAGCAGGGACTCAGCCAGCCGGGCATGACGATCGTGTGCGGCGACTCTCACACAGCGACGCACGGCGCTTTCGGGGCCCTCGCCTTTGGCATCGGCACGTCGGAGGTCGAGCACGTGCTGGCGACGCAGACCCTTCCCCAACTCAAGCCCAAAGCGATGGCAGTCAACGTCACCGGCACCCTTCCCCCCGGTGTCACAGCCAAGGACATCATCCTCGGCATCATCGCCAGGATCGGTGTCGGCGGCGGCACCGGCCATGTAATCGAGTACCGCGGCGAGGCGATCGAGGCGCTGTCTATGGAGGGGCGGATGACGATCTGCAACATGTCGATCGAAGCCGGGGCGCGGGCCGGCCTGATCGCTCCCGATGAGAAGACCTTTGACTACCTGAAGAGCCGGCCTCAGGCCCCGGCCGGGGCCGACTGGGACGCCGCGGTCGCTTATTGGCGCACACTGCCGAGCGACCCGGACGCCCCCTTCGATGTCGAGATCGATATTGACGCCGCCACCCTGGAGCCCCACGTCTCGTGGGGGACCAACCCGGCCCAAACTCTGCCGATTTCGGGCTCGGTCCCCTCCCCCGAGGACTTTTCCGACCCGCTGGACAAGGACTCGACGGCACGAGCCCTCCACTACATGGATCTCGAGGCGGGCACTCCGATCACCGATATCGAGATCGATCGAGTCTTCTTGGGCAGCTGCACCAACGGTCGCATCGAAGACCTGCGGGCGGCGGCGGTGGTGGTGCAGGGCCGCTCGGTCAAGAATGGGGTTCACGCCATGGTGGTGCCGGGCTCGGGCCTGGTGAAGCTGCAGGCCGAGAGCGAGGGCCTCGATCGGGTGTTCACGGAGGCGGGTTTTGAGTGGCGCGATGCCGGGTGCTCGATGTGCCTCGGGATGAACCCGGACATCCTGTTGCCCGGCGAGCGCTGCGCTTCGACGTCGAACCGCAACTTCGAAGGCCGTCAGGGTCGCGGCGGCCGGACCCACCTCGTCAGCCCGGCGATGGCAGCCGCCGCGGCGATCGCCGGCCACTTTGTCGATGTCAGGGATTGGGAGCGGTCATGAAGCAGGTCACAACGATCGCCGGACGGATGGTGCCCCTGCCCCGCAACAACGTCGATACGGATCAGATCATGCCGAAGCAGCACCTCAAGAGGGTGGAGCGCTCGGGCTTTGGCCCCTATGTGTTTCACGACTGGCGCTACGACGAGGAAGGAGAACCACACGAGGGTTTCATCCTCAATCATCCCGACTATCAGGACTCCACGGTCCTGGTCTCCGGGCACAACTTCGGGTCCGGTTCGTCCCGGGAGCATGCCCCGTGGGGCCTGGAGGACTGGGGGTTCGAAGCGATCGTCGCTCCCTCTTTCGCCGACATCTTCTACAACAACTGCATCAACATCGGGCTGCTGCCCGTTGTCCTCAGCGAGGTCGAGGTGACCGAGCTGAACGAGCTGGCGCACGACCCTGCCAACCACGTCGTCATCGACCTCGACAAGCAGACGGTCACTTGCGGGGAATTCCAGGCTCACTTCGAGATCGACGGCCATGCCAAACACCGGCTCGTCAACGGCCTCGACAACATCGGCCTCACACTGCAGCACGACGAAGCCATCGCCTCCTATGAGGCACAGCGGCCCGGGTTCAAGCCGTCCCTCGGCTAGACCGTATGGAGCGGCCCACCCGTCACGAGCAGGCGCTGGCAATCCTCAAGCTGCGCGGCCACCGGCTGGCCTCCGAGATCCTCGGGCGCCGCGCCACGAACGCAGCTGATTTCGCCGAGGCGTTCAACGTCGAACGCATCGACCTGCTCGCCGCGATCCCCCACGCCGAAGCCCTGCTGCGCCTCGGGCGCAACATCGTCGGCCCCCGCGACGGCCTCTACATCCTCCGCGAGGACGACGGGTACCGGGTGTACACCCAGGAGCAGGGCGAAGCCGGAGCCGAGGTCCGGGGCGACTTCGACGTGGCGCGAGACGCCGCCGTCGATGCACTCGTCCGATTGGGCGGATTGCCCTATGTTCCGCCCGGATAAGCCGACGACCGCGTCTACGTCGTCAACAGCCCCGCCGAAGGCTTACTGGGGCTGGCGGACATCGACCCGTTCCGTGGCTGCCGAATCGCTCATCTCGGGAAACCCGAATTCCGGGCCGACAACCCGCTGGTCAGCTTCGACGACACTCGATTCGTCGACCCCTGTCACGGCAGCGAATACGACATCTCCGGCCTCTACCTGGGCGGACCCAGCCCGCGTTCGATGGACCGGGTCGCCGTCGACGTTGTGGGCGATTGGGTCGTCCTCGCCGGAGATGGCGTTATCGAGGTGCCGCACCCGGGCGACTAGCGTCCTGGCGCCCCTACCGGTTGTGCCGGTCCGGGAGCAGGTAGTCGAGCACGTCGGCGGCGCGGTACGTCTCGGCGCCCGAAGGTAGGAAGCGGGCGACATTGGCGACGTCGTCCCCCGACGTGACCAGCGGCAACTCGACGTAACCGTCGCGGTGGGTCTGGCCGAGCCCGATATTGACCATGAGGGCGTTGCAGAGACACTTACGGCCGACGGTATCGGCTTCAGCGCCGCCCTTGGCTACATAGTCGGCGACGGGCTCGGAGGCGCACCGCCAGCCGACGGAGCCGTCCTGGCGGCGATAGGCGCTGCGCAGATAGCCGAGGTCGCATTCGCGAGGTCGCACCTCGTAGACCTCTTCCTCGGACATGGTTTCTTCTAACGGCACCTCTTTGAACGGGAACCCGGTCGGCGACGCTACCGGGCTAGTGAACACGCGGGCTTGCCCGGCCCGGCTCATCGCGAGGACCTGCTTCTTGATCGCAGGCTCGAAGCCGGATTCCTCGCAGTAGGCGAAAGCGGTGCCCACCTGGACTCCCGCGGCTCCAATGGCGAGGGCCTCCTGCACCCGCTCCGGTTCGGCGTAGGAGCCGGCCAGCCAGAAGGGCAGGCCGAGCTCACGGATCGCAACGAGGTCGGGGACATCGCGGTCGCCATAGTGCGGCTCGCCTTCCGAGGTGAGCGCCAACTTGCCGCGCGGCGGGGCGTTGTGGCCACCGGCAGTCGGGTACTCGACGACGAAGCCATCGACTCGGGATTCGATCTTCTTGGCGAGCATCGTGGCCAGGATGTGGGAAGAGACGATCGCCAGGAAGTCGGGGCGGGTAACCGGCGGCACCGGCCCGCCGGCAAACTCGGCCGGATCGAAGCGGTTGTACGGGTCGTCGTCTTCGGTTGCACCCTTGACGTCGATTCGCAGCTCAACGCCTTCACCCTTGGCGAGCTTGTCGAGGACCCCGGGAATGGCCCGGGGGATCCCCGCCCCCATGAGCACGTAGTCAACGCCCCCCAGCATGGCCCCGTATATGGACGGCAGCGTCGGGATCTGGACCTTCTCGAGGAAGTTGATGCCCACCGGATTGCCGTGACCCTCCTTGGCAAGGAACACTTCGACGAAGTTGGCGGCGACGAGCATCTCTTGGGAGTGACGCGACAGCGTCAGCTTGTGCATCGGTCGGGCTTTGAAGCGGGCACCGGGCTCGATACCCCCTTCGACGAAGTAGCGCTCGAGCATCCGTTCGGCCACTCCCGGGATCGGGAAAGCCGCCAGCGCCCGGCGCACATCGCCGTCCGGGTCGCCTCGCTGGAGCCGTCGGACGAACACTCCATCGAGGGCGGTGCCCGAAACCACGCCGAGCTGCCCCTCCGCAGACACGGCACGAGCGAGTGGCCAGCCGGACACGGCAATGCCCATGCCGCCCTGAATGATGACGGGGTGGTAGCTCACCATGACCCGGATGGTAGGCGGCTCCGGCAGCCAAAGTAGGCAGATCCTGAGATCGCCGCGGCCGGCGACGGCGCTCCGGTTATTCGCCGCCCGCCGGCCAGCTGTAGTCTGCGGTGAACTCGAAAGGCCAGGAAATGAACGAAATCACCATCTACACGACGTCGTGGTGCCCGTCTTGTGGCAACGCCAAGGCGTTCTTCGACAACAAGGGCGTCACCTACACCGAGATCGACGTCGAGCAGTGGGATGACCCCCGCGGCCGGCTCGAAACCATCACCGGCCGGCGCACTGTGCCCCAGATCGTCATCGGCGCCACCCAGGTCGGCGGCTTCGACGGCCTCCTGGCGCTCCACCAAGACGGCGTCCTCGACGAGCTGCTGGCGGCGGCGGTTTAGGGACCTGCCGGGACTGCGACTTGGGACGGCAGCGTGACGCGACGTCTCATTCGTTGCGCTCCGCACGTGCTGGCCGCGGCGGCACGCAACGGCAAGCCCGACGTGCCCGAAAGACCAGCGTCGTTCTCGCAGACCGTGTGCCCGTAGCCGTACCTGTGGCACTTGCGGAGCCAGCCAATTCGCCTACTGAGCCCTGGTAGGCGGGCTCTCCGATCGGGCGCGGCGGGTCATAAACAGAAGCCGCCCCGGCCGGGCAAACGCTATTTGGGGTTGGCGCGAAACCAGTCGACGGTGGCGGGGATAGCCTCCTCGAGCGGGGTTGCCGTCATGCCGAATGTTGACTCGAAAAGGCTGGAATCGACGACAAACGGATCTTCGAACTGGTAGAGGACTTCCTTGATCTCGCGCACGTCGGAGTTGAAGAGGCCGACGAGGTTGACCATGAATCTCGGCATCGCCGCAACCGCGGCTTTGGTACCCGCCGCCTCGTAGACCTTGCCGATGAACTCGCGGATTGAAATGGTGGGCGGATTGGGCAGGTGCCACGCCTTCCCGTCTGCCCGATCGTCAATCCCGAGCGTGGCGAGCCCTGCCGCGATGTCGGCCACGTAGCTGAAGGTGTGCGGCTGATCAGGGTCACCCATCACCTGAGCCTTCTTGCCGGCGATCGCCGGGTAGAAAACGCGCTCTCCCATATGCGCTATCAGCGCCCTCGGGCCGAAGAAGTCCGAGGCACGGCCCATCGTCACTCTCACATCTCCCGCCGCGTGCGCCGCAATGAGGTCCCGAGCCATATCGGCCCTGAGTTTGCCCTTCTTCCCCGTCGCTGCGAGGGGAAGGTCCTCGGTGATGGGCGCCCCACCTGTCGGCGCGTAGAGGTAGAGGTTCTCGAAAGAGACCAGCTTTGCCCCGGCTTGACGTGCCGCCGATAGGACGGCGGCCTGCATGGGCGGGAACATCTCGTGCCATCTTGTGTAGGGCGCACCGAGGCACTGATAGACCACCGCAGCACCATCTGCCACGGAGTGCACAAAAGCCTCATCGGTGGCGTCGCCGGCAATCAGCTCTACGCTGGAGCTGGTATCGGCCCTTCCGGATCGATTGACCGCGGACACCTTCTCTCCAGTAGCAGCAAGGCGATCGGCGAGAGCGGTCCCGATCGGACCCGTACCGAACACGACGTGCTTCACGAGAGTCTCCTTTGGCGTCGGCGCATTATGCCATCATCGATATTCGCTACATCGAACAGCAGGCTCCTGCCGTTGTGTCCCGAAGATTCGCCGCCTGTCCGCTCGTCCCCTTGCCCCCGAGTCGCCACTCACACATCGTGGCCGCGACCGCGCAGCACCTCATTCAGCACATCCGGGCGGTCCGTCACGATCCCATCCGCCCCGATGTCGAGGAGGCGGGTCATGGCGGCGGCCTCGTTCACGGTCCAGAAGTGGACCTGGGCGCCGGCGGCGTGGATGGCGTCGACATACTTCTGATCGATCGGCAGTGAGCGGAAGTCGAAAGGCACCTGATAGGCCACGACGGGACGGCGCACGTGGCGCCCGGCGCGTGACGCCAGCCACATCGCCAGGGTCGCCGAGGGGCCGGCCGAGGTCGCCACCGTCCCCCGCGTGACCCGGCGGAACTTGGCCGTGCGGTGGTCGGAGAACGAGCCGACCAGTGTCGACTCCTGACGGCCCGCCGCCTTGATGACGTCGGCGACCGCCCACTCCAAGCGGGGGCTCTTCAAATCGAGATTGAAGTGCATATTGGGGAACTCGGCCAGCACCTCAGCCAAAGTCGAGATGCCGACGCCCCGGCCCCGTGCCGGATAGCCATTGCCGGGGTCGAACGTGTAGCCGGCGTCGAGCCCCCGCAGCTCATCGAGGGTCCAATCAACGACCTTGCCGCGCCCGTTGGTGGTCCGTTCCAGCGTTTCGTCGTGAAAAACAACGACATGTCCGTCGCTCGAGATGCGAACGTCGGTCTCGATGTAGCGGTAGCCGAGGGCGACTGCGCCGTGAAAAGCCTCCGCCGTGTTCTCCGGCCACAGCACCCGGCTCCCCCGATGAGCCAGCCGGATCGGGTGCTCCCGGCTGAGGTAGGGAACGGTCATTGGGCGCTTCGCCGCGCAACCGCACTGTCGATCAACTCGACGATGCCGGCGGCCGGTATCTCATCGCCCGGTTCCAGGTCGATGTAGCGCACCTGCAGCCCGCCGCGCGTGAAGAGCCCGTCGGGATCGGGCAGGTGCACGCCGTTCTCGAAGCCAAGGCTGACCCGGCCCGCCTGCGGGAAGAGCCCGCACACATAGCCCGCCTCGGGATGGTGATATCCCAGACCGTGCCAGCCGGTGTATACCCGTTCCTCGGCGTCCGGTATCGCCTCGAGAACGACCCGGCGCACCGCCCGGGCCAGCTTGGCAATGGGTGGCCGGTGCTCTTCGAGCAGCTCGGCGACGTTCGTCACCTCTCGAACATGGTGGAGATCCCGCCGATCACGGAGCCCTCGCCCTGGGTGGCGCCCATGGGTGCGATCCGGTCTGCAAGACGCGAGAACGGCAGCGACTGCAGCCACACCCGCCCCGTTCCCTGCAACGTGGCGAGGAAGAGGCCTTCGCCGCCGAAGACCTGCGACTTGAGCTTGCCGGCCCGTTCGATCGAGTAGTCGATCGTCTCTTCGAAGGCGACGAGGCAGCCGGTGTCGACGCGGAGCCGATCCCCAATGAGGCGCTTCTCGATGATCGTGCCGCCGGCGTGGAGGAACACCAGACCGTCGCCCTGAAGGTCTTGGAGGATGAAACCCTCGCCGCCGAAGAGGCCCCGCCCGATCTTCTTGTTGAAAACGATGCCGACCTTGACCCCCATGGCGGCGCACAGAAAGGCGTCCTTCTGGCAGATCAGGCGACCGTTCGTGACCCCCAGGTCGACCGGCACGATCTTGCCGGGATAGGGGGCGGCAAAGGCCACCCGCTGGGCGCCGCCGCCGCGATTGGTGAAGTGCGTCATGAAGATCGACTCGCCCGTGATGGCACGTTTCCCCGCCGATTTGAGTTTGCCGAAGAGGCCGGCATCCGGCTCGGAGCCGTCGCCCATCACCGTATCGAAGTCGATGCCGTCCTCGAGGTACATCATCGCCCCCGCCTCGGCGATGACCGTCTCTCCGGGATCGAGCGCCACCTCCACGAACTGCAGGTCATCACCAAAGACCTGGTACTCGACTTCATGACTTCGCATGGGGTCCCTCCGTACTACGTACTCCGTACAACGTACAACGTCGTGGGCGATGATAGGTGGAGCACATCGTGTCTCTCCCCCCGTCGCACGACGCAGCCGGACGACGTTTGGGGGAGTCCGGCCGCCAGGCCCCTCCGACCCCGCCCTCGTCCCTCGGGCGGGCCCACCTCCCCCAGATGTTGCCCGCCCAAAGCAGCGGGCAACGGGGGAGGAGACATGCTCGAAGCGTCAAACAGAAACGCCGCCACTTGGTGGCGGCGTTTCTGAGTGTCGATTCGGGGGCTCCCTACGCGGGGGCGTCTCCCGCATCGTCATCTCCGTCGAACTTGTCCTTGACATCACCGGCGACGTCCTTGGCCTTGTCCCAAGCGCCTTCAGCCATGTCGCCGGCCTTGTCGGCCATGCCGCCGGCCTTATCGGCAACATCGCCGGCGACGTCCTTGGTCTTGTCCCAAGCGCCTTCAGCTACGTCGCCGGCCTTGTCAGCCATGCCACCGGCCATGTCCTTGCCCTTGCTGAACCAGCCCTTGACGGTGTCCATGAGTCCCATTAGCTACTCCTTGAAGAGAATGTCGTCTAATTGTAAGTGTCTCGGCGGCGCCTTGTCGCCATATCACAGGCTGTCGCCGAGACGTCCTTCCTCGCGGACCCGCAAGCCGACCCGAACCTTGAGCAACTCGAGCTGCTGCTCGACGTACTTCGACCCTCCGGCGAGCGGGTGTCCTTCGAACCAATTCTCGATGTCGTCGGCGATGTCGGGCTCTGATCGGAAAGGCAGCCAGTCGAGAATCCGGCGCTGACTCTGCGGCGGAACGGCCGCCAGGACGTCGTCCCAGCGAGCCTTGATCCGCTGCCAACTCTCGACCCCGGTCGTGCGATGCCCGATGAGTCGGGCGGTGACCCAGGCGCCGTCCTGGCGCCGGATCTCGCCGTTGATGAGCATCTCGACTAGCTGGGCCGCGGTTTGCTGCTCGGGCACTGCGATGGCGGCCTGCAGGTAGCGCACCTCGTCCTGCGGTGAGGCCGCGGTCCGGAACGCCTCGACAAAGGTGTCGAACTCTTCTCGACCACCGTTGGCGGCGACTATGGCGAGCGCCGCGGCGGCGACCTCACCGTCGACGGCCTCTCCGCCGAGGGTCGCCTCGAACAGCGCCCGCGCTTCGGGCAGCGCCGACTTGTCGTCTCCGAGAACACCCCGGGTGCGCTGGAGCAAACCCCGCAGCCGGCGGTCGAGATCTGATTCACCGTCGGCCGGCTCCCAGCCCATCCGGTCGGCTGCTGGAGTCACCAGATCCCTGACGAAACGCTCCAAATCGGGCCGATCGTCGGACGATACGATCCGATTCAGCTCACCCAGGCCGCCGATGATGGCGCCCCATACCTCCGGCTCCTGCTCGTCCTTGAACTGCGTGGCCAGCTCCAAGAACGCCCCGGCGGGCACGTCACCGGCCAGCACGTTGGCCCACGTATCACTGACGAGCGCGTAGCGCTCCTCCCCCGGCAGCCCCGCCGCCCGCCGGGCCAATTGCTCACGCAGCGCGCCGTCGTACTGCACGCGATAGAAGCCGTGCCCGCCCCGGTTCAGGCGGAGCTCGTCGATCGGGTCGAAGGCGGCCTCGTCGCCGAGCAACACCCGCCCGTCGCCGGCCGCCCCGCCGAACAGCGCCGGCACTTCCCACGAGGCGTCGCCGACCCCGAGATAGCGGAAGTGCTCCTGGCGGACCTTGTACCCATCTCCGTCACGCTCCACATTCAGCCGGGGATAGCCGCCCTGGAATATCCAGCCGTGCATGATCTCGCCGACGGGCTCGCCGCTGACCTTCTCCAGCGCCGCCCACAGATCGGCGGTCTCGGTGTTGGCGTAGGAGTGGGTCTCCAGGTAGTTGCGGATCCCGTCGCGGAACACGTCCTCACCGAGGTACATCTCGAGCATTCGCAGCACGGCCGACCCCTTCGAGTATGTGAGGATGTCGAACATCTCGTTCGCCTCCTCCGGCGAGCCGACCGGGTACTCGATGGGACGGGTAGCGGCCAGACTGTCGGTATCCATCGCCGCGTTGCGGGAGGCGGCGAACGCCAGCCACCGCTTCCAGTCGGGTCGGTAAGCGTCGATGCACTTCAGCTCCATGAACGTGGCGAAGGCCTCGTTCAGCCATATGCCGTTCCACCACTTCATCGTCACCAAATCGCCAAACCACATGTGAGCCAACTCGTGGGCAATCACGTCGGCGACTCGGGCAAGCTCAACCTGGGTGGCTTTCGCCGGATCGACCAGCAACGCGGTTTCCCGGTAGGTCACCGCGCCGAGGTTCTCCATCGCCCCCCAGGCGAAGTCGGGGACGGCGATCATGTCGAGCTTGTCCCCCGGGTATGGGATCCCGTAGTACTCGGCGAAGTAGCGCAACGAGAAGGCCCCGGCATCGAGCGCGAACTGCGCCAGATGGGCCTTGCCGGGGACATGGATGATCCGTAGCGGGGTTCCGGCGACATCCACCGGTTCGGTGGCCTCCAGCTCCCCGACCACGAAGGCGACGAGGTATGTCGACATCCGCATCGTCTTGGCGAACTCCACGACTCGGCGCCCGTCCTCGGTGGCAGTTTCGGCCACAACGGCCGAGTTCGACACCGCCATCATGTGGTCGGGAACGACCAGGGTCACCTGGTAGGTCGCTTTGAGGTCCGGCTCATCCCAGCACGGGAAGGCGCGGCGGGCGTCGGTCGCCTCGAACTGAGTGGTCGCGATCACCTTCTCCTTCCCGTCGGCCGTCTTGTAGGTCGAGCGGTAGAAGCCCTGGAGGTTGTCGTTGATGATCCCGGTGTAGTCGACGTGGACCTCGAGCGGCCCGGCGTCGACCGGCGTGCCGAGCACCAAAGTCACCCGCTCGTGGCCGGGGTCGTAGTCGAGAGCCGCTTCCTGGCTCGATCCGTCGGCCGCTCTCACCTCGACCCGGTGGAGATCGATCTCGATGGCGTTGAGCACGATCTCGCCGAGGCGTTCCATGGCCGTCGCCTCGATGACCACACGACCGCGGAAGTCGAACGAGTCGAGATTGGGCTCGATCCGCAAGTCATAATGGCTCGGAACGACCGTTCGCGGCAGTCGGTGGTCGGCTTCGGTGGACATCGTGGAGAGCTCCTGGTGGATAGGGCCGCAAGCCTACCCACGGTTGGCGGGAGGCCGCGAAACGAGCCTACCGGTTCTCCAGATCTCCGGTTTCGGTGACCGGGTCGACCGTCCGGCCGAGCAGGATGGCGTCGAGTGTGTTGGCCAGCATGCCGTAACTGACGGGGCCGTTGACTTGTCCCACGATCGTTCCCGCCCGATCGAGGAAGAACGTCTGGGGCAGCCCGAGCACCCCGAAGCCGATCCCGGCCCGCGACCCCTCGTCGACCACGTAGTCGTATGGGTCGCCCCGGCCGAAGTCGTCGAGAAAGCCAATCCCGGTTTCGGGGCGGTCTTGATGCAGGATGCCGACGAACGTGACGTCGGAGCCGGCATAGGCCGCCGCTCCGGTCAGCAGCGCATCGTGTTCCGTCCGACACCCGGTGCACCACGAAGCCCAGAAGTTGACGACGACGATGTCGCCCCGGAGGTCGGCCAGCGACATGGCGCCGGCCTTCTCCAGGTACGGCATCGCAACAGCCGGCGCCGCCCGGCCGATCATGGGCGAAGCCACCAGATCGGGGTCCCGGCCGAATCGACTGGCAAACACCGCCCCGAAGATGATCACCATCAGCCCGATGCCCACGGCCACCCGGGCACCCAGGCCGAAGGAGCGCTTCGCCGGCACGGTCACGATGCAGCCCTCACTTCGGCGAGCAGATCGGAGACGATCGCGCGGAACTCGTCGGGAAGCGCCTCGAACCTGAGCAGGGTCTCGAGGGGGGCGACGGCGCCGGCGGCATCGTCGTACCCCCGGTAGCGAATGTTGGCGAGATACCAGTAAGGCAGCGGCAACTCGTCCGACAAAGCGAGCGACTGCTCGACGAATTGCAGGGCATTGTCCGAGTCGCCCGACTGGAAGGTCATCCAGCCGACGTTGGCGAGGGCTTCCGGATGTCGCTCCCGGTTGAGCACCTCTATGTAGTGGTCGAGCGCCGCCGAGAAATCCCCGGCATTGAAATGGCGGGCGGCCAGCGCCAGGCGCATCGGAATGCTGTCGGGGTTGGCGGCAACGGTCGCCTCCAGTTCCTCGTCACTGATCGTGGAGAAGTCCAGGCTCTGGGCTTCGGAGGCGACACCGCCGGTGATGAGGTCCCCCGGAGTCCGGTCGCGCACCGTCAGCACGACACCGACGGTCAGCACGAGAGCACCTCCGATCAGCACCGCGGCGCCCGCCATCGTCCTCCCCCGGCTGCGCGGGGTGTGCCCGGGGGGCTGGATCACGGTCTCGTTCAACGCGTCGCGCTCGGACTCGTAGTCGGCCCGCAGCCGCGCCAATGTCGCCGTGTCGAGCTCGCCGGCCGCCGCCTGGGCATCGAGATCGGCCAGATCTCGGGCCACAGCTCGCTTGGCGTCTTCGAGCGCAGCCGCCGACGCCACCGCGGCGACCGGGTCGGCACGGCGGCGGCGACGCAACACCGCGTACAGCCCGGCGGCGAGGAGTAGCAGCGGAAGCGCCCAGAGAAGGAGACCCCAGCCGAAGAGGGGCGGTGACAGGAGCACCCGCTCGGTGTAAACACTCACGTAGTAGTCGAAGATCTCGTCGTCGCTCAGACCGGACGCGATCTGCTCGTCGATGAGTGCCCGCAGATCGTTGCCGATCGAGGACTGCGCCTCTGCAATCGACTCGCCGCTGCAGAATGGGCAGCGCAGCTCGCTGGCAATCCGGTGGGCTCGCTCGGCATCGGTCTCGCCGGCCACATCGCGCGGGATCAGCCCGATGACCACGACCGCCAGCAGGGCGACGATGGCGCCCAGATACAGATAGTTGCGCACCCGCCGGCTCATGCCGCCGCGACCACGTCGTCGGCGGTCTCCCGGGTGCGGCGCCGGGCGCGCAACGCGATGAGCCCGCCGGCCGCAGTGACCGCTCCCCCAAACCACAGCAGCCACATCAGAGGAAAGACGAACACCTCGAGCGATACGGTTCCCCCGCTGGTGAGGCTGGAGAGCGACAGGTACACATCGTCGACCAAGCCGGTGCGCACGTCGGGCGTCGCCACCGCCTGGTCGGCATGGGGATAGCGGTTCAGTCGCGGCTGCATCAGCTTCACCGGCGTGCTGCAGTCGGCGCGCATGAGAGCGACCTCGACCCCGGTGACCGTCCGATTGGGCTCATTGCGCGTGAACGGACCCAGGTACTCGACGCAGTACTGGTCGACCACCGCGGTCTCCCCGGCCGCCAGCTGCACGGACTGACGCACCGCAATCCCCGATGAGGTGGCGATCGCCACTGCTGCCAGCGCAACGCCAACGTGGGAGATCTGACCGCCCCAGTAGCCGGGCTCGCGGCCGATCACCTTGCCTGCAGCCTCCAGCCACCCGGGGCTCGATCGGTGTACCGCGGCTACTCGCGTCAGGTAGTGGCGCACAATGGTGCCCACTACGAAGCCGCCGAGGACGATCGCAATCACCACAGGTATGGAACGGACCCCACTGACCACCGCCAGCGCCGCCGCCGCCAAACCGATGACGGCTCCAGGACGAATCCGCTCCCAGACGATCTCGCCGCGCGCCGTCCGATATGGCGTGACCGGTCCGACACCCATGGACAGCAGAAGGGCAAACGAGAGCGGGATCGCGGCCCGATCGAAGAAAGGCCGCCCCACGGTCACCTGATTGCCGGCGAATGCCTCCACGAGCAGGGGCAGCATCGTGCCCAGGAGCACCGTGAAGGCAAACAGGGTCAAGAACAGGTTGTTGGCGAGGAACAGACCTTCCCGGCTGGCCAGAGAATCGAGCCGGGGCGACGAGCCGACGACGTCGGCGCGGGCGGCGAACAGCCCGAAACCACCCACGATGACGATGCCGAGAAACGCCAGCAGGATTGGGCCCACCGCCGACTGCGTGAAGGCATGCACCGAGAAGATCACTCCGGACCGGGTGAGGAACGTGCCGAGAATGGTGAGCGCAAATGTGGAGATCACCAGGACGATGTTCCAGGCCTGGAGCATGCCGCGTTTGCGCTGCACCACGGCCGAGTGGATGAAGGCGGTCGCCACCAGCCACGGCAGCAAAGCCGCGTTCTCGACCGGGTCCCACGCCCAGTAGCCGCCCCATCCCAGCACTTCGTAGGACCACCAGCCGCCGAGGAGGATCCCCGAGGTGAGGAATACCCACGAGATGAGCGACCAGCGGTGGGTGACGTCGAGCCACCGCGAGCCGGTCTGACGGAGCCACAGCGCGGCGGTGGCAAATGCGAACGGTACGGTGAAGCCGACGTACCCCACGTACAGCAGAGGCGGATGGACCGCCATCAGGATGTGGTTCTGTAACAGCGGGTTGGGGCCCCTGCCGTCGAGGGGCGCCGTCGCCGCCGCCAGCGGCGACCAGCTCGACGCGTTGCAGCCGGCATCAACCGCCGCCGCCGTGCACACCTCGAAGGGATTGGCGACCGTCGCCATCAAGCCGAACCAGAAGATCGCCACGAGTCCCATCACTCCGGCGGCCCCGGCCGTCAGCCGATCGCCCTCCTGGATTCGCCGTACGACGAACCAGGTGAAGCCGCCCAGCAGCATTCCCCAGAGCACGATCGACCCCTCGAGGGCGGCCCAGCCGCTGGCAAGGAGGAAGATCAGCGGCGTGCTGGCCGAGGTGGTGTTGGCGACGTATTTGATCGAGAAATCGTGGACGACGATCGCCAGCTCGAGCCAAACAAAGGCGGCAACGCCGGCCGTGACGAGCACCGCGGCGGGTTGGATCAGGCGGCCGGGTTGGACATCGCCCGATTGAGCCGAGCGCAACCCGCGATAGGCGAGAACCCCGGCGGCTCCCAACGCGATGAAGATCGAGAGGAGACCGACCGCGGCGATCACGTATCAGCTACCCGTCGGCGGGTGGGACGTAATCGCCGGGTTCGTACTCTTCGCCGTCTTCCGTCCGGTATTGCTCATCGTGTTTGACCAGCATCGTGTCGGAGTGGAAGACCCTGCCGTCCCAGTTGCCTTCGAGTATCACGCCGATGCCCTCCTGGAACAAGTCCTGCGGGGCGCCGGAGTGAATCACATCAACGGTCATTCGCCCGTCGGTAACCGTAAACGCCACCCCGTCGGTCGTATCTGAAACCGTCCCCGGGGCCACTTCCCCACCGAGGCGGAGACGGGCGTCGGGATCGGCGGCTTGGTCGGCGATCTCCGTCGGCGTCTTGAAGTAGACGAGGTTGCTCGAGAGGGTGGCCAACAGGAACACCATGACCGCCACGACGGCAACGGCCGGAATGAGGAATCGCCAGTATCGCTTCATCTCAGCTCACTTCCTCGACTTCTCGCTGAACCCGGCGCAACCTCATGGTGAGCCAGGTCGTGTAGGCGGCAAAGCCGCCAATTGTGATGACATAGCCGACTATGACCCAACCCCATTCACCCATCAGCTCTCCCTCGTGAGGACCGGTGCGGTCACGGCATCGCCGGCGACGCCGCCTGCCGGGTCGGTTGTCTCCAAGATGTACTCGGCCCCTGCGATTCGGTACCGCAGGCTTATCAGCAGCGCCCCGAGCAGGATGAAGGCCCCCATGGCAACCAGCAGGGCTATCAGGATCGGCGCGTCCATCTGGATCCCTGCCGGAGTTGCCAGCGTGGGTGGCTGGTGAACGTCACGCCACCAGATCACCGAGAAGTGGACGATTGGGATCTGAACAATCGAGAGCATTCCCAGGATCGCCGCCCGCCGGGCCCGCACTTCGGGGTCGACGATCGCCCGCCGCAGCGCCAGATAGCCGACGTACACGAAGAACATGATGGCGGTGAGGGTGAGCCGGGAACTCCACGTCCAGAAGACCCCCCACGTCGGCTTGGCCCACACCATGCCGATCACGATCGTCAAGCCCGTGAACACCGCCCCCGCCTCGGCCGCAGCCAGGGCAAGGTGATCCCACTTCATGCGCTTGGTGGCCAGATAGATGCCGCTGGCGATCAGCACCAACGTGAAGGCCAAGTAGGCGACCGAGATGCTGGGGACATGGATGAATAGCAACCGGGCCGATTGGCCAAGGGTCACTTCGCGGGGCGAGGCGAAGGCCAATATCAGGGCAGCGACGATCGCGAGCGCGGTGAGCTGCATCAGCGATCTGTTCACAGTTTTGGTCATCGTGTCTCCTGTAGCGCTCTGGCCGTGACCACCCCGACGATCATGAGGGCAAAGACCACAGTGACCATCAGAAGCATCCAGGGAAGAATAGCGTTGCCGAGGCGTAATCCATCCAAAGCCTGGGTCGCGCCGAGCAGCAGCGGCACCGCCATTGGAGCGACCAGGAGCGGTACCAGCGCCGAGCCCGTGGCCAGGCTGCCGGCGATCGAAGCCGCCAGGCTGCCGATGAGGGCCAGGCCCGCTCCCGCCACGATGAGGACGATCGGAAGCCACAGCCACGCGGTCAGAGTCACGTCGTAGAGGGCGATGGTGGCCAGCCCGACCATCACCTCGAACGCCATCAGCAGTACGAAGCTGGCCAGGGCCCTGCCGGCGAAACCCGCGGCCGGATCGAGTCCGATGAGACGGTTGAGATCGCGTTGCTGCGGGGAGTCGGCCGCCGTCGAACGAACCGTCACCAGGACGCCGAACAGCAACACCACCACCCAATACAGGCCCGGTCCCAACTCGCGCAGGCGGGGGGCGTCGGCGCCGACCGCCATCGGGATGAGCAGCATCGCCACTACGCCGAACGGGATGGTCACCCAGATCACCTCGCCGCGGCGCCGCTCTCGGGCCAGGTCTCGCTTGGCGGCCACCATCGTCTGCTCGAGCAATGAAGGAGCAGTCATGACAGGCTCCCTCCAGTCAGCAGCACGTGGCGGTCGGTCAGCTTGTCGACCTGATGCCGGTCATGCGAAGCCACCACCGCGCACCCGCCGCGCTCGGTTACCAACGCCACCAGGTGAGCAACCAACTCCACAGCCGATTCATCGAGTGCCGAGTGGGGCTCGTCGAGAAGCAGCACTTCGGGAAGCCGCATCAGCTCGCGGGCGATCTCGCAGCGGCGCTGCATGCCGTGAGAAGCCGCCTCCACGGGCCGGCTGGCAGCCCCCGCCAGGCCAACCATCCCCAGCACCGATTCGACGGCCTCGTGACCGAAGCCGCCGACACTGGCGACGTACTGGAGGTTGGCGCGGATCGAGAGCTCCGGATAGAGGGCAGGGGTGTGGCCGATCAGGCCGATCCGCCGCCGCACCTCAAACCGTTCGAGAGAACCCAAATCCGCACCGAGCACTTCGACGCTGCCGGACGATGGCGGCAGCAGTGTCGCCAGGATCCGCAGCACCGTGGTCTTACCGGCGCCGTTGGCGCCGTACAGCGCAACAGCTTCCCCCGCCTCCACCGTGAGATCGACCCCACGCAGTATGGTCGCCGCGCCAGCACGCGCCGCGACGCCGGAGAGCTGAATCAAGGGGGAGGCCGGTGACATCGGCCCGGAGTGTATTGCCGGCTGCGACGATCCCCCAAAACGCTCGGGAGCATACCGAGCCATCCGATATCGCCGCCTACGGAACACCCGTCAAATCCTCACACCCCGCCGCGGTGTCGGTCCCGGGGCCACCTTCGCACGAGTCGGTGCCACTTCCGCCGGACAGCCTGTCGTTGCCGAAACCACCGTCAACGGAGTCGCCTCCCGAACCGCCTACGAGCCTGTCGGCGCCGGTCCACCCGAAGAGCAGATCCGAACCGCCCTCGCCGTAGACGGCGTCATTGTCGGGACCGCCCCCGAGGGTGTCGCGGCCTGCGCCGCCGTAGATGACATCATTGTGGGCGTTACCCGAAATCGTGTCGCGGCCGCCACTCCCCCGGAGGGTGTCTGTGCCGTTGGCGCCGTCGATGGTGTCATCGCCCCAGCTGCCGTCGATCCGATCGCCGCGCTTGCCGCCGTTGCCGTAGTCGTCGCCGGGCCCGAGGCAAATGCGGTCCGCCCCGCCCTTCCCATAAACGACGTCATCGCCGCTGTAGGCCACGATCACATCGGCTCCGGCGGTCCCGATGAGCACGTCATCGGTCGACGTCCCAACGATGGTCGCGGCCCGGCCGAAGCACATGTGACGCTGGTCGATCAGGACTGCCTCCCAGATCGGGCTGAGGAGCCCCTCACGGATCGCGACGAATCGGTCCGACGTCGGCGCGATGGCCAGCCCTTCACCCTTCATACCGAAAGGAGCCTGGCAAGGGGCATCCGGGTTGTTGTCGAATGTGGTCACGACGCTGTCACCCGGCCGCTTCACCCAGTAGAAGGTCTCTTCGGTGTTCTTCAACGCAATGATCGTGCCGTCGGCCGAGATGTCGGCCGCCAGGATCCCGAACGTGTCTGTGACGAACTTGCCGCGGACGTAGCCGTTGATCGCGGCTCGGCGGACCGTCGCCGGGTTGGCCGGGAACAGCTTGGCGGCCCGAACCCGATGGACGAACGAGTACTCCCTGGGAAGCGCCGGGTTGTCGATGACCCGGCCGTTGCCGTCGAGGGCATGCAGTGCCTTCTCGAACAGGAATAGGTCTCCGGTTCCCGGATCGACGAACATTGCCTCGACGTTGCGGGCCTTGGTCTGCTTCGGGTTGGCGAAGCTCTCGTACTGGAACCGGGTGGCGTCGAGATCCCGCTCGGCGACATGGATGGTGATGGGGTTTTGTGGATTCGGAGTGAATACCGGCTCGGCGAATCGGTAGACGCTGCCGTACGGCCGCGTCAGGTCGTTGTCGCCCGTGTCGGACAGATACAGGTAGTCGGGGTCATTCCCGGGGCCCAGCCCGAAAGAGATGTCCTCGAGCTCACCGAAGGTTGCGCCCGGAACGATGTCGAGTTGCGATGACATGGTGAATTGGACTGTGGCCAGCAGATCGCCGTTCATGTTCACGGCGTAGATCCGGTTGTTCTGGTTGTTGCCGGCGGCGGCATCGTGATCGTTGTGAGTCCACATCACCCCCGGCATCTGCCGCGAGAGCACGAGCCCGGAAGCTTCGTCGATCGCATCCACAGCCATCCGGTCCCCAAAGGACAGGTCGATCGCGAAGCAGCCGACAGCCGCCGCCCCCGACGGCGCGGGGGCGCTAACGGCCGCAAGGGCACTCGCGGCGACGAATGCTCCGACGATGACGCGCCAGCGCGGCGAATCGAACATGCTTGGACCCCTACCCAGTGTGGTGTGGACGTCACCGATAGTACCAGGATGCGCAGCCTTCAAGTAGGTGGGTTGGCGGCGCTGCGCCGTGACTAGTCACCGGGAATATCACCGCTGCCGCCCGCGTTCGCAGTGCCGAGCTATTCGAACCGCTGAGCGATTGAAGGAATGACCAGGTGGCAACCGTTGCATTGACCAAAGACACATTCGAAGACACCATCCTCGAGAACAACACTGTGATCGTCGACTTCTGGGCCGATTGGTGCGGACCGTGCAAGATGTTCGCCCCGACGTTCGAGAGCGTTTCGAGCGAACGACCCGACATAGTCTTTGCCAAGGTGGACACCGAGGATCAGCACGAGCTGGCCGCCCATTTCAACATACGCTCCATCCCTACGCTGATGATCTTCCGCGACCAGATCGGCATCTACTCGCAGCCCGGTGCGTTGCCCGAGCCGGCGTTCCGTGACCTGATCGATCAGGCGATGGCGCTCGACATGGACGCGGTACGCAAGGAAATCGCGAGCGAACACGATCACGCCGCAGACGGCGAGCCCGCCCACGACCACTAGCACGCCCCGGTGGCCGCATCCCCGCGTCGTTGATGCCGCGGCACGATGAGCCGTCTCGACGAGGAGCCCATCGACGTGGCCGAGTTCGCATCGTGGGATCTGGCGGAAGCGGCGTGGGCGGTTCTTGTCGCCGGCGGGGTGCCCGCCACGGTGTTACGCGACCGGCCGCCATGGGGACCGACCAGGTATCGAATCCAATGCGCCCGCAAGCACGGAGCGGCGGCGCTGCGGCTGCTCGATGTCGGGGCGCCGCCGGCCTCCTAGTCCGCTTCGGCCGGTTCCGCCGGAAGGGTCAGCGTGAAGGCGCTCGTGCCGTTCACATAGCTGTACGACAAGGACCCGTTCATGATCTCCGCAAGCTGTTTGGAGATCGCCAGGCCGAGGCCGAGCGCACCGCGGGTGCCGTCCGTTCCCGTCTGTTCGTGCGGGCTGAATATCCGCTCCCACTCCGAGGGCGGGATCCCGGGGCCGTCATCTCGGACCTGCACCGTCGGCTGGGGATCGGCGCCGAGAGCTATCTCGACCTTGCCGCCGCCGTAGCGGGCCGCGTTCGATACCAGGTTGCGGACAATCTGACCGACGCGTCTCGGATCGGCGTAGCAGCTCACGCTCGACTCCGGCAACGGCGGTCGCATGGTCAAATCCCCGGCGGCGATACATTCATCCACCGCCTGCTCGACAACGGAGCCCAGGTCGAACACGGCGGCCGCCGACGGAACTCCCTCGCCCACTTCGATCTGCGCAGCCAGCAGCAGGTCCTCGACCAGGGTGGCCAGGTCATTGGCGCCGAGCGCGATCAGGCCCATCAGCTCGCGTGCCTCATCGGGATCAAACTCATCCCACAGGTCGTAGAGCTCCTGGGACAAGCCGAGCACGGTGGCCAACGGCGTGCGCAGCTCGTGCGAGATGCTGGCAACGAAACGGTCTTTGCCCGCGATGAGCTTCTCGAGTGTCCTTTGATAGGCCCGCACCTGCGTCACGTCCTGCAGGGCGACGACCACCCGCGACAGGTCGAGCTCTCCATCGGTCGACTGGACGGACATCGTCAGCAGGCACTCGAAGGGATTGTCGTGCAGATCGAGCCCGACGAACTCCGC
>CAMYJM010000004.1 GCA_947258635.1 uncultured Acidimicrobiaceae bacterium | reverse complement strand
CGTGCTCAATTCGGCGAACCGCGGGCTCACGATGTCATCCATCATCTCCGGCTGGTCCGCCTTCGACGCCCGGAGGTAGTCGCCCCACAGAGCCCGTCCCACCATGAATCCGGAGGCCCCGGCGCTGCAAGCGATCTGCACCTGCTCCCGGAACAGTTCATACGGATCCCCGCCAGAAAGCAGCGCCCATGGGACGGGCGCGGCCTCATTCAACTCTTCGCAAGCATCGACCCAGAGATTGCGGTCCGCCTCGAACCTCGTATCGATCGGAAACTGCACCTTGAGGATCTCAGGGTGCAGTGCCCCGAGTCGGCGGACCGTCTCGATGACGAGGCGGCGACGCTTTGTGGCGAACTCGGGCGAGTCGGTACTCAAGCCGGGTTCAATCGCGTAGGCGAGCGGCTCGAGGAAGAGGGGGATGTCGTGACGGGCGCACTCGGCAACGACCGACTCGATCATCAGGTCCTGGGCCTCGGTCACGGCCCCGGCATCGGGCCGGTACAGGACGAGCAGCTTGATCCCGGAGGCGCCGAGCCGTTTGGCTTTGGCGACTCCCCAGCCGTCGAGGAGTGAGGTCTGGCGGGCCGTCGGGTCGCCCAGATAACCCTGCGCTTCTATTGCCGCCAGGAATCCCACCTTGCCGGGAAGCGCCCGAGCGCTGATCGCCTGCGCCGCGCTGTACTCCGGTTCGAGCATGACGGCGGTGGCCCCGGCGACCAGGGAGCGCAGCAGATCCAGCTTCACTTCGGTCAGCCGCGAGGCCGCAATCGCCTGGGGATCGTCGGGGTCGAGAACGACCCGCATCGAGTCGCGATGGTCGATGGCGAGGATGGTGAAGATGCCACTGGGTGACGAGGTTGCGGCCAGGCCCCTGATCTTCCCCGGCGTGAGGCTGCGCCGGCTCATCCTTCCCGTCCATTCGGACCGACGACAGGCAGGGTCATGGCGTCGACATCCCAATTGCCGTCAATCCACCGGTACTCCGGCTGGAAGAACGGAGGGATGGCGCGGGCGTCGCCCTGGGGCGTGCCGGCAAGGTAGTTCAGGAAGTACATATGGGAGCCGGGGGCGGCGGCGCTCGAGTGGAATCCCTGCGTCACCATCACAACGTCCCGATCTTCCACCGAGAAGACCTCATCGAAGTCGGAATCAACTCGGTAGTTGCGGTGGATCCCCCACCCGTTCGGTGGATCGAATCGGAAGTAGTACGTCTCCTCGAGGTAGGGCGAGTCCGCGTAGCCGTCATGACAGTGAGGGGGCCATCCCGACCAGCCGCCGCGTGGCACGTACACCTCGTAGAGAATCAGCCGCTCGGCCGGCAGCGGGTGAGCGAGGATGTGGTTGACCTGGCGTGTGGCGCCACCGCCGCCGCGTACCTCGGTCTTCATCTCGGCGGCGTCGATGAGCCGTACGGGATGCTCCCCGACAGCAGGGGCGCCGCCGACCGCGAACTCGGCGCCGGTGGGCGAGGCGAATGTGCAAGTCGTGCCGGGAGGCAGGTAGAGAACGGACGCCATCTCGGCGAAGACGCTCGACCGGCTCAGCTCGAAGCGTTCTCCACCAACTTGTGCGACCAATGACCCTTCGAGGGGGACGACGGCGACTTCACGCTCGTCGGTTTCTATCGTCGACTCCTGCCCGGCGCCGAGCACCACGACGGCGAAGTCGAGGAAGTCCCAGCCGGCTACCTCCGGAGTCACTTGCAGCGCGGTCCCGGCACCTGTCGCGGAACTGAGTTTGTGCAAGACCATCACAGTCCTCCCTTGGATTCTGCAAAGTCGGTCACTTCTTCATATCTGGGAAAGGCGGCGGCGCAGCCATGGCGGGTGACCACTAGCGCGCCGCAGGCGTTGGCGAGTCGGCTGGACTGGTACCAGTCCCATCCCTGGAGCCTGCTCCAAATCAGACCCGAGGCAAATGCGTCGCCGGCACCGACCGTGTTGACCACCTCGACGGGGAAACCCGGCACTTCCAGCCTGGTCCCATCGCCGATCACTTCGGCACCGCGGGCGCCTCGTTTCAGAACGATCGTCTTGACGGTGCCGGCCTGCATGAGTCCGGCGATCAACGTTTCGAGCAATGCATTGGCCTCGGTATCCAGCGCGGCTCCCGACATGGCCGGCTCCGGCTCCGGGGCGAGCAGGGCAAAGAACTCCTCCTCGGTGCCGATGAGGACATCCACGAACGGTGACACCGTTCGCAATGTGAGCCCAAATGCTCGCGGGTGCGACCAGTCCGTGGGGCGCAAATCGAGATCCATGAACACTGTCAGGCCGGCGGCGCCGGCCGCTTCGGCGACGCTCCGGGCGGCTTCGACGCAAGTTCCGCGGCTGAACGCGTTTCCGGACAGGAGCACCGCCCGCGTCTGGGTGATCGGCAGCAGGGCCGCGTCGTCAACGGTGAGATGGATGTCGGCAGGGTCGTCGCGATAGAACGCAAGCGGGAACCGGTCGGGGGGCTGCACTCCCAGCAAGGCGAGGGAGGTCAGCTTGCCCGGTTTGCGCGGGATGAAGTCCGTGATAACGCCGTCGTCCCGTAGGTAGCGGAGAACAAAATCGCCGACCCGGTCATCGCCGACCGCCGTGAATGCGATGGACTTCAAGCCGAGGCGGCTGGTGGCGACGGCGATGTTGGACGGGCTTCCACCGATGGCGGTGTCGAACCCGGGGATGTCGGCGAATTCGGCGCCGACCTCCTGCGAGAAGAGGTCCATGTTGACCCGGCCGACCGTGATCAAGTCGTAGGTCATGGAGTCTCCTCGCGGGAGGGGATCGGTTGCATCCCGCCACCCATGATCGACTGGTCGTAGTCCACGCTGGATCCCGTCATCACTCCGGCGTCCTCTGATGCCAGAAAAGCGATTGCACGCGCGATCTCATCCGGTTTGATGAGTTGGCCAAAGGGCTGGCGCGCTTCGGCATCCTCCAGCCAGTCACGGCCATCTGTGTGAAAGCGTCGCTGGATGACATCTTCTCCTGGGGTGTCCATCCAACCCGGATTCAAGCAGTTGACCCGAATCCGGTCCCAGGCCACTGAGTAGGCCACGTTCTTGGTGAGCGTTACCAGCGCCCCCTTTGAAGTCGCATAGGCGGTCAGGAAGGGCACGCTGCCGTAGGCGGCAACCGAGCCCACGTTGACGATCGATCCCCCGCGTCCTTGGCGGCGCATGATCTCGATGGCGCCCTGCATGAGGAGGAAGGGCGCCCGCACATTGACGTTCATCAGCGTGTCCCACAGTTCAACGTCGGTGTCGACTATGGATCCCCGCAAGGTGAGACCGGCGGCGTTGACCAACACGTCAATCCGGCCGAACCTCTCGTCTGCAGCTGCGATCAGCGCCAGACAACTGGCCGCATCTCCTAGTTCGACCGGTACGAAGTGAGCTTCGGTCCCCAGCTCCGCCAGGGCCGTCACGACTGCCGCACCGCGTTCATGGCTGCGCCCGCACACAACGATGCCGGCTGCTCCCTCCGCTGCCAAGCGGCGAGCTACGGCCTCTCCGATTCCTTGAGTGCTTCCGGTTACGAGTGCAACTTTCCCGTCGAACCGACCCATTGCGTCTCCCGTCGTGGCATGCCGACTCCACGGGCCAGTATATGGACCGGAGTTGGAACGTTCCAACAGTTTCTCAGCGCCACGCAACTTGGGAGGCCCGCTAGCGGCTGAACGCGGTGCGGAATCGGTCGAGGGCGACCAGGGTGTCGCCGGAGGCCCAAGCTTCCATGGCGACTGTGCCGCGGTATCCGGTCTCGTACAGAGCGGCGGCGACGGCCGGGTAGTTGATCTCACCGGTTCCCGGCTCGCAACGGCCGGGGACATCCGCCACCTGCACCTCGCCGATCAGGTCGACACAACTCCGCACCAACTCGATCAGGTTTCCCTCGCCGATCTGGGCGTGATAGAGATCGAGGTTGAGTCGGAGCGCTGGTGAGTCCACCGCCAACACAAGGGCGATGGTGTCCTCGGCTCTGGCAAAAGGAACACCCGGATGATCGACGGCGAGGTTGAGGTTCTCCAGACAGAACGTCACCCCCTCTCGCTCGCCCAGCTCCGCAATGCGCCCCAACGTGTCCTGGGCCTTGAGCCACATGGCTCCGGTTACCACCTCGGTCGGCTGAACGGGGATGCCACCCTCACCGAGCCCCGTGCCGTGCAGGTTGAGCCGGGGACACTCCAGCTGCTGGGCGACGGGGATGGATTGCTCGGCCGTCTGCAGGAGCGCGTCGCCCCCGATATCGTCTGCCAACGTGCCCCGGATGTAGCCGGTCATAGACGAGAACTTCGCCCCCGTCTCTTTGAGTGCGGCGATGTCCTTGACCGTCCAGTCCCAGATCTCGACTTTGAACCCCAACTCGTCGAGACGGCGGATTCTCTCTTCGATTGGGAGGTCGAGAAAGACCATCTCGCTACACACGGCCAAGTCGAACATCGGTTCGCCCATCACGTCTCCTATGCGCCTTCCGGGTACGGATGCTTCTCGAACGCCTGGCCCATGGCCTCCGGGCCAACTGAGTCGTAGCCGCAGTCGACCGCCAGATCGGCACCCGTGATGGCTGATGCTCGATCCGAGCACAGGAAGACAACCGCGTCACCCGCCTCGGACGGATCGACCATGCGACCCATCAGCTGGAACTCGGCGGCAAAGGCATCTGCAGCTTCCCTGGTGCCACGGCGCCGCTCGATGTTGCGACTCCACGTCCACCCCAGCGCAATGTGATTGACTCGGATGCCATCCGGAGCCAATGCGTGGGCCATGTTCCGGGTCAGACCGAGCAACGCCGCCTTTGTCGTTGGATAGACGATCCGGTTTGGCTGCGAGTGTTTGCCTGATATCGAGCCGATGATCACCACCGCCCCGCTGCCACGCTTACGCACATGGGGGACGGCCTTCTCGATCAACATGGCGTTTCCGATGACGTTGATGTCGAAAGATCGCCGCCAGTTCTCTCGCGTTGTTTCCAGCATCCCGCAGTCGAAGACGGCGGCCGCCGAGACGACGTAGTCGATGCCGCCAAAATGTTTGATCGCGGCATCGACCATGGCATCGAGGTCTTCGTCGCTGGTCACGTCGGCCCGAACAAAGACGGCCGAATCGCCCAGCGGCGCCAAAGCCTCTGCGCCGTGCTGTTCGTTGCGGCCTCCCATCACGACCTTCGCCCCCGCCTCGACCAGCTTGCGGCCGATCGCGGCACCAATGAGCGACCCGGCACCGGTTAGGAGCGCGACCTTCCCGTCGAGTTCACCCATGGCTACACGCCGGCCCGTTGGTTCTTCTTCTCCGCATCCAGACCGGCCCGGGCAACCCGCACCTGCTCGCGATCGCTCACCTCGGGGATCCCAACCTCCCACCAGGCGCCACCCTCGGTCCAGGTGTATTGATCGATGTCCATGACGATCGCATAGCTGCGATCAGACGCTTTGGCCCGCTCCCACGCCCCGGCGAGATCTTCCAGTCGTTCGACTTTCTCGGCCACCGCTCCCATCGCCTCGATGTGCTTGACGAAGTCGACGCGGAAGTACCGCTCATGGCGGGCCGTATGCAGGAGGTTGTTGAACTCGGCGCCGCCGGTGTTCACCTGAAGCCGATTGATCACCGCGAAGCCGCCGTTGTCGAGCACCATGAAGATGACCTTCTTGCCGGTCATCACCGTCGAGTAGATGTCGGAGTTCATCATGAGATATGACCCGTCGCCCACCCAGGCGATCACGTCGCCCGCGCCGCGCGCCATCTTCGCTCCCCAGGCCCCGGCAATCTCGTAGCCCATTGTCGAGAACCCGTACTCGGAGTCGAACGAGCCGACCGACTTGGAGCGCCACCCCATCGTCAGCTCTCCGGGCAGGCCGCCGGCCGCCGATAGGCAGTAGTCGTCGTCGTCACAGATCTCGTTGACGACCTGGATGACCTGGGCGTAGGCAGCGTCGCCGTCCTGTTCCATCGTCTTCCATGAATCGAGATAGCCGTGCCACTCCGCGATCCGGCCCTGGGCGAAGGCCAGCCACTCGGCGGGTGCCTCGTAGTCGCCGATCGCCACATCGAGGGCAGCGATAGCGACTTTGGCGTCGGCCACGACCGGTTGGGCCATCTGTTTGTGGGCGTCCCAACCCGCAGTGTTGATGGCCACGAACCGCACATCGGGGTTTCGGAACACCGACCAGGATCCCGTCGTGAAATCCTGCAAGCGGGTTCCGATCGCCAGGACCACGTCGGCATCCTCGGCCACTCTGTTGGCAGCCGCGGATCCGGTGACACCGAGCGGTCCCGCATAGTTGGGATGGTTGTGCACCAGTGTGGCCTTGCCGGCCACGGTCTCAACGACCGGAATGCCGCGCCGCTCGGCAAGATCGGTTAGCTCGGCAACCGCACCTGAGTAGTGGACACCGCCACCGGCAATGATCATCGGCTTCGTGGCATTCTCGAGGAGCGCGGCCGCCGCCGCGATATCCCGATCGTCGGGTCCGGGCCGACGGACGTAGTGGACCCGAGGCTCGAAGAATCTCGCCGGGTAGTCGTAGGCCTCCGCCTGAATGTCCTGCGGGAGGGCGAAGAAGGCGGGGCCGCGAGTCGCCGGGTCGAGCATGACTGCGAGGGCTTGGGGGAGAGACTGAAGTATCTGCTCGGGACGGGTGATGCGGTCCCAATATCGGCTTACCGGTTTGAAAGTGTCGGTGACCGTCATCGTCGGGTCCCCGAAGTTCTCCACCTGCTGCAGCACCGGATCGACAATTCGGTGCTGGAAGGTGTCCCCCGAGAAGAGGAGCACCGGAATCCGATTGGCATGGGCGACCGCGGCCGCGGTGACCATGTTCGTGCTGCCGGGACCGATCGAAGAGGTGGCGATCATGATGCGGCGCCCGCGCATCGCCTTCCCGTAGGCAACAGCCGCCAGCGCCATCGACTGCTCGTTGTGGCCGCGCCAGGTCGGAAGTTCGTCCTGGACAGGTTGCAGGGCCTCGGCCAGACAGGTGACGTTGCCGTGGCCGAAGATCCCGAAAGCTCCGGCGAATACGCCGACTTCCTCACCATCGACCATCGTGCGCTGCGCCAGCAGCCACTTGACGATGGCCTGGGCTGTTGTCAGTCGGATTGTCTCCATGATGTCTCCCTTTGCGTGTCAGTCCCGTGCCGGGCGTAGATATGCCTGTGATCCTTGCTTGATGAGTCCTTCAAGTCCCGTCGCGAAATAACGGGCACCCCTGTCGTACCAATCGGTGGCCGCGGCCCGGCTCCCGGCAAAGATGCCGAGTGTCTTGTCGGACGCCACCACCACCTCGGCGACGCGCTTCATCACTTCCTGGACATCTGGGTGGCCGGGATTGGCGGGGTGCCCGAGTGAGTGCGACAAGTCCGTGGGGCCGATGAACAACACGTCGATGCCGTCGATGCTGGTGTACTCCTCGACGGCGGCGGCGGCTTCGGCGGTCTCGATGTGGATGACGACGAGGGTCTCCCGGTTGGCGCGAGCGGTGAAGTCGGCCAACGATTCGGTGTTGCCCCACCCGCCCTGGCGACTGCCGGCGAGGCCCCGCGAGCCGCGCGGCTGGTACTTGGAGGATACGACCACCTGCTCGGCCGCAGCGGCGGTGTTGACCCAGGGCACCTGTACCCCGTGGGCGCCGGCATCGAGGAACCGCAGTATGACCGGCGCACTGTTGGTCGTCACCCGGGCGAGCGGTGTCACCTCGTGGAGTTCGCAGGCGCGGGCGAGATCCGCCATATCGCGAGGTTCGAGCGTGCCGTGTTCGGCATCGAAGAGGAGGAAGTCCCAGCCCTGCATTGCCACGAATTCAGCGAGGGAGGGGGCGGCGTAGCGGAAGAAGGTTCCGTATACAGCGTGCCCTTCGCGCAGCTTCTGCTTTGTTGAGTTCTCGAGCATCATCGCGTTACTCCTCCCGGGTCAGTCGATTCGGAGACTGACAACTTGCTCCCACTTCTCGGATTCCCATGATCGGACCATCGCGGCGGCCACCGAGGCATTGGCCAGGGCATCCGCAAAGCTCGGCTCGTTGGGCCGATCCTCGGCGACCGCCTTGAGGTATTCGAGGGCCTCGATGGTCTTGAGGTCTTCGTACCCGATGGAGTTACCACCACCAGGGACGAAGTTGCCGTGGTGGGAGTAGGCGTCACCCGAGAGAACCTCTATGAAGCCGTCGGTCGGCTGCTCTTCGGGCAGGTAAAGCTGAAGCTGATTCAGCTTCTCGTGATCCCAGCCGGCCGCACCCTTGGATCCGTTGAGCTCAAAGGCCATCGAACTCTGCGGGCCGAAGATGGATCGATCGACCTCGAGCGTGCCCCGGACCCCGCTGGCAAACTCAACGAGGGCGCCGACGTAGTCCTCATTTGTCACCGGCCCGGTGGGGTCGCCCGGCTTGCCACGGTCGTAGTGGGTGCCCGCACCGGGGGTCGGCAGCGGCCGCTCCTTGACGAATATCTCCTTCACCGAGACGACCTTCACGATCGGCCCGCACAGGTACTGTGCCATGTCGATCGCATGCGACATGATGTCCGACAGCACGCCGTAGCCCGCTTCGTCCTGCTTGAACCGCCACGACAGCAGGCCGAGCCGATCCCGGCCATACATCGAGAAGAAACGCCCCCGGTAGTGGGTGAGCTCACCGAAGCGCCCTTCATCGATCAGCTGCTTGGTGTATTGCACCATCGGGGCCCATCGGTAGTTGTAACCACAGCCGGTGATCGCACCCGCCTTGCGGGCCGCCTGTTCGATTACGGCAGTGGCTCGGGGTTCGATGCCGACCGGCTTCTCGCAGAAGATGTGCTTGCCGGCGGCCGCAGCGGCGACCGCAATCTCTTCGTGCATGGCGTTGGGCGCTGTGACGTCGATGACGTCGATATCGTCGCGCCCGAGCAGCTCCCGCCAGTCGGCGGTGCCGCTTTCGAACCCGAAGTTCTTGGTCGCAAGCTCGATCCGTTCCTGGACCGTGTCGGCGATTGCGACGAGACGTGGTTCGAGCCCGGTCTCAGCGAAGTAGACGGGGATATTGCGATAGGCGCGACTGTGAGCCTGGCCCATCCACCCGAAACCAATTAGACCAATACCGATAGTCTTGCTCACCATGTCTCCTAGCTCACTTCACCGGTGGCCGCTTCCCACACATCCGGGTTGACCAGATTGGGGGGTCGGTCACCATTGAGAACCTGCATCACTTGCCCGAAAGCCGACCTGAAGATCCGGCGTTTGGCGCCGGGCGTGCCGGCAGCGACATGGGGGGTCACCACCACGTCGGTGCGGGCGAGGAGTGGGTGATCCGGCGGCAGCGGCTCCGGGTCGGTCACGTCGAGGCCGGCTCCGAAGAGGTGGCCCGAATCCAGCGCCGCCAGCAGTGCCTCGTTATCGACCAGGGCACCGCGGGCAGTATTGATGAGAATCGATCCCGGCTTCATCGACTCGATCAGCGAGGAATCGAACAAGCCGGCGTTGTCATCCGTCAGCGGAATGTGAATCGAAACCACATCGGCTCGCCCGAGGAGGTCTTCGATCGTCTCACATCGGGTGATGCCGGGCGGGAACTCAGCCAAATCGAGGAACGGGTCGTAGGCGGCCACATCCATGTTGAGGCCCCCGGCCATGGCCGCAACCCTGCGCGCGATTCGTCCGAAGCCGAGTAAACCCATGGTGAGCCCATCGAGCTCGATCCCAATGTGGGAGGCGTAGAAATCGGTTCCGCCGCCACGGAGCTCGGCTTCGGACCACTTGACGTTCTTGGCGACCATCATCATCAGGGTGACCGCATGCTCGGCTGTCGAAATGGTGGGCCCGTCGGGAGCGTTGCAGACTGCAATGCCCCGGGCCGTGGCCGCGGCGAGGTCCACCTTGTCGTAACCGATCCCGGTGCGTGAGATCACTCGCAGGAGAGGCGCCAGGTCCATCAAAGCGGCGTCGTAACGATGGGCGGAAGCCACGATTCCTCTTGCGGTCGGCAGCGCGCGATAGTGATTCTCGGGGGTGGCGCTTGCCGGGCCGAGGATCGTCGCCGCGGCGGCCACCGACTCAACGAGGTCGGGCAGGATCTCCCGCTCGAACCACACTTCTGGCTTCGACCCACCCAACGGACCCTCCGACTCAACTGATGAAGCGGACTATACCGCCGGTGGTTGGAACGTTCCACACGTTTCTCAGCCTGACGGCCTAACCGGCAAACCGCGGCTCGGTGATGCCGCTCACACCGGGCTCGAACGCATAGATGCTGCCGGGGTCTCCAGGCTCGTCGGGGGAACGGCGCCCAATGCTGGTTACGAAAAGGGTGGCCAGATCCGCCCCGCCGAAGGCCGGCATCGTGGGGCGGTTCACCGGCAGCTCGACCAGTCGATCGACATCGCCCGCGGGCGTGATCCGGGCGACTGCCGAGCCACGAACGCACGCGATCCAGTAGCACCCGGTTTCATCTACGGCGGCGCCATCGGGCCAGCCCGGTAGCGGGCGGAAGTCGAGAAAGACTCGCTCGTTGTGCTGTTCGCCGGTGTCGAGGTCGTAGTCGTAGGCCCACACCGTCTCGTGTAGGGAGTCTGCCCAATACATGACGGTTCCGTCGGGAGAGAAGGCGAGCCCATTGGCGCATCCAATCCCGGTGCGGACAGTCGCGAAGGCGCCGTCGGGCTCGACGCGGTGCAGTAGGCCATCGAAGCGGCCGGCCGAGGTTGGGACATGCATTCCGCCGACCCAGAAGCGACCGGCGGGATCGCAACGGCCGTCATTGAGCCGAACGCCGGGCCGGCTCTCCTCGAGGGTGACCCACGGTGTGAAATCACCCGACTCCAGGTCCAGGCGGCCGAGTTCGTTTTCGACTGCGAGCAACAGGCGTGACCTATCTCCGGTCAGGGCTAGAGCGCCGGGCCGACCGGCTACTGGCCACACCCTGTCGGTATCTGCCGCCGGATCGAACGCGTGAACCGAGCAGCCGTCGATGTCGACCCAGTAGAGCAATTCCTCCTCCGAGCTCCATACCGGGCACTCCCCGAGTTGAGCCTCGGCAGCAAGCACGCGCCGGATGTCGGAAGACATCGTCACCGCGGGGCCAGCTCGCGGTGGTCAACCTCGTGGCGGAATATGGCGAGCAGGTGGTCGAGGTCGGGCAATTCGTAGTCGAGGGCTTCTCCGGTTGCCCGGGCGTTGAGGCTGGTGTCGATCGGAACCGGGGCCGGGCCGGTCTCGCTGAAGTCGCTGGGGCCGGAGGTGATGAGGCTGCTGTCGAGATCGAAAGCTGCGGCAGTCGCCAGGGCGAGGCCCATCCGGTCCACGGTGTCGGCGCCGGTGCAGCGAGAGATGCCGCGAGGGTCCTTCTCGATGAGCGGAATGTGAATCGAAACCACATCGGCCCGCCCGAGGAGGTCTTCAATCGTCTCACATCGGGTGATGCCGGGCGGCAACTCTGCCAAGTCGAGGAACGGGTCGTAGGTGGCCACGGACTCAACGAGGTCGGGCAGGATCTCCCGCTCGAACCACACATCTGGCTTCGACCCGCCCAACAGACCCTCCGATTCAACTGACGAAGGCGGACTATACCGCCGGTCGTTGGAACGTTCCACACGTTGTATGGATCAGTGTTGTATCGGTTGTGTGTCGGGTTGATTCTGGTTCAGCCGGCAAACCTGCGGTGGAGGTTCATTATCCTGGGCGTGTGCGCCGAACCCTCATACTGACAGCGTTGCTCGCCGCACTCGGCGGGGCGATGTGGTTCATCCGCACAGACGCGCGCCCTGTATTGCGTCACGGCGACAGCGTCCCTGCCGATCTGCGGGTCCTTGCCGACGATGCTTGGGATGATTTCCTCGCGGCACACCAGGCTCGACTCGGTTGCATCACGCCGGTCACCCTCGAAGCGGCCTGGGTACTCGATACCCGGGCCGAGTACCGACCAGACACATCGACACTGGCAGTGCGGGTACCGGGTACCCCGGCAACTCTGCGCAGCGAACTCATCCACGAGTTCGCTCATCATCTCGAGTTCACCTGCACCGAACAGATCGAACTCCGCGCCGAGTTCCTGAGGGCACAGGGGTTTCCGCCTGAAGCAGCCTGGTTCGAGGGAGACACGTGGGAAACCACCCCATCCGAGCAGTACGCCGAAGCCACCGTCGAGATGATCGAAGAGAGACGCACCCACCTGGGAGGGATCCTGTTGACGGCAGACGCGGTAGAGGTCGTCCGAGAATGGGGACTGGGGTCGTGACCGGACATCACGCCCGATCACGACCCGGTCACGTTCTATTCTCCGAGCTCTTCCAATTCCGAGCCGATCTTCTTGGCCGTCTCGGCCAATACGTCGGCTCCCTCTTCGCCCTCGCGTGAGGCTGCCTCCAGCTCGTGCTGAAGTACCTCGAGATCGGCACCGCCGGCCATCATCTGGACCAGCTGCTCGAGCGGGAGTTCTTCCTTCGTGTAATCGCCGTAAACCGTTCCCCGTCGCAGAATCACGAAGTGGTCCGCGACCGGATAGGCGTGGTGCGGGTTGTGGGTGATGAAGATCACGCCAATGCCACGGTTCCTCGCCTGCAAGATGTACTTGAGGACCACACCAGCTTGCTTGACACCGAGAGCCGCAGTCGGCTCGTCGAGGATCAGCACCTTGGCGCCGAAGTAGACCGCACGGGCAATTGCCACAGACTGGCGTTCGCCACCCGACAGAGTCCCGACCGTTTGGTCGGGGTCACGAATGTCGATTCCCATCTTGCCGAGCTCGCTAATTGAGGTCTCTTTGGCGAAATCAACGTCGTAGCGCTTGAACGGACCCCAACCCTTGGTGGGTTCCGCACCCAGGAAGAAGTTCCGCCAGACCGCCATCAACGGGATCATGGCGAGATCCTGATAAACGGTCGCGACTCCGTGGTCCAAGGCGTCGCGCGGTGAGCTGAAGTTCATCGGCTGACCGTCGAAGAAGTACTCGCCTTCGGTTGGCTTGTGGACCCCGGCCAGCACCTTGATCAGTGTCGACTTGCCGGCGCCGTTATCACCGAGCAAGCAAGTCACTTCGCCGGCACGAACAAATGCCGAAACGTCCTGGATAGCGATGACGCTTCCAAAGAACTTGGAGACGTTCTTGATTTCCAACAGGGGGGTACCGTTGCCACTCATCGTTGTGCCGCCTTCGCTCGGACGAAATTGTTGAAGATCACGGCGATGATGAGGATTCCGCCAACGAAGACCTGGAACCAGTCACCATCGACACCGGTGATGATGATGCCCTGCTGCACCATCGCAAAGATCAATGCGCCAAAGAACGCACCGATCGCTGATCCGTAGCCACCGGTGAGCAGGGTGCCGCCGATGACCACCGCAATGATCGCAAAGAACTCCTGTTGCCTGCCGCGCAGGGTGTCGGCGCCGGTGAATTGCACAACCTGAATCATCGCCACCAAGAAGCCGGCAAACGCCGTCGTCATGAAGAGTGCGATCTTGGTTCGGCTCACTGGCACACCCTGGTTGCGGGCTGCGTTCGCATCGCCACCGGACCCGAAGATCCAGTTGCCTTGCTTGGTTCGCAGCAGAATCCAGGTCGCCAGCGCGGTCAGTCCGATCCACCAAATGATGGAGATTCTGAATGATGCTCCAAACACCTTGATTTCGGATGCAAACAACGTGTCGGCCAGCCCGAAACCAGAGACCTCGTCGGCACCACCCAGCTGGGTGCGATTCGTCATGAGTCGGGTTACCGCGATGGTCAAGCCGCGGAAGACAAATAGCGTTCCGAGTGTGATGATGAATGATGGCAACTTGGTTGCTATCACCAACCATCCATTGAACAAACCAATCGCCATCGCAAAGACAAGCGCAACGAGGATCGCCGGCCACAGCGACCAGCCAAACCCGCCACCCTCGGTCGGAAAGACCAGAATCATGATGGTCATACCGGCGAAGCCGACAATCGAACCGATCGACAGATCGAACTCGCCGCCGATCATGAGCAGCGCGACTGCAATGGCAAGAATGCCAAGCGGCGCCGCCCGGTTGATAATCGCCGCCGTCGTCACCCAGCTCGCAAAGTTGTTGTCCCAAGCGACAATGGCAAAGAACAGCCAGATCAGGGCCGTTCCGGCGATCGCCCCGACCTCAGGACGAACCAGCAGTCGGCTCAGAGCCCCGACCTTCCTGACTCTTTCGTCGCTTGGTGGTGCCGGCGCTGTTGCCGGCGCCGTTTCAGTGGTCACGCAATTCTCCCTCCGTTGTCGCAAATAAAGCTGGGACCCGCCGTAGCGGGTCCCAGCCAGTTCATCCGGTTAGCGGAGGCCTTGCTCCGAGTACTCGATTACATCGCCTGCGACGTCGCTGGTCACGATCTGCGGACCAGTCAAGATGACACGATCGACACTGCCGAGTGGCAGAGCTCCCGTCTCAGAGAACTTGGTCAGCAGCACGACCGGCAGATAACCCTGCAGATACTGCGCCTGATCGATAGCAAACAGCATGTCGCCATCAACAATTGCTGCCAGAACCTCTGGAGACATGTCAAACGTGGCGAACTTGATTGTTCCCAGCTGGCCGCTGTCCGTCAGCGCAGCCAAGGTCGGCATGGCACCGGTCGGGCCCAGGGTCAGGATGCCGTCAACAGGGTTGGCCTGGAGTGAACCAGAAACCGTTTCCTGCGTACCGGTCGGATCAGACAGGTCCACCGGAATGACGTTGACGTCGACCTCGAGCCCATCTTCGAAGCCCTGGCAACGGTCGTCGAGCGCCGTGTTGCCGACTTCCTGGTTGACGCAGATAGCGCTACCGACACCTTCGGCCTTGAACCTCTGACCGGCAATGAGACCGGCTTCGTACTCCGTCTGGCCGACATGGACCAGCACGCCAAGGTCGGCGAACGCATCGCTACCCGAGTTCATCGAAATGACCGGGATTCCGGCGGCAACGGCCGCACGGATCGAATCCCCAAGAGCAGCAGCATCGGGGATCGTCACAACCAGCCCGTCGGGCTGCGAAGCGACGGCCGCGTCGATGATCTGGCTCATCTCGACCATGTCGAACGTGCCAGGCGCTTGGTACTCGACGGTGACACCCATGTCATCGGCGGCATCGCTGACACCATTGGCTGCAACCGACCAGAACGGGTCGGATGCTTGACCGTGGGAAACTACAACAAAGCGCAAGCTGCGCTGGGTTACCGCGTCACCGGATGCAGCTGTTGTTGTTGCGCCGTCATCTCCACCAGCCGCGGTGGTTGTTGCCGCATCATCGCCGCCGCAAGCGGCTACAACTAGGGCAAATGCCAGCAGGAGCGCTGGCCACATTCTTTTCTTCATATCCTTCTTCCTTCTCCGTCTTGTGACCCACCAACAGTGGGTCTTTCGTCCCGGCAGCGGTTGCCGCCGGGACAAACCTTCCTATGCAAGTGCCTTTAGGAATTCAAAGCTTCGCTTGGCGTCCTCGATCGGTCCCTTTCCCGGCATCGGATCAGCGTCGAGGACCTTGTCTTGCTCGAGAACGTACCAGCCGGCGAAGCCGGAGTCCTCCAGAGTGCGTATGAATTCCGCGATATCGATGTCACCGAATCCAAGCGGTTTGAAGATCCCGTCGATGACGGCTTGCCGGAACGGCAGCTCGCCGTTCCTCACCTGTTCCGCCATCTGGCGATCGACATCCTTGAGGTGGACGTGTGCTACCCGCCCTTGTGCCGCCCGAGCAATGGCAACCGGATCGACACCGCCTAGATATAGATGACCCGTGTCCAGGCAGAACGCGACGTCGCTTTCGGCGATGAGACGCTCCACGTGACGCTGCTTCTCAATCGCCATGCCCCAGTGCTGGTGAAGTGCCACCGTCAGGCCCTCGTCGGCCGCAAGTTCTATCACCTGCTTCAGGTTATCCAGGAAGGAGGACCACTCGCGCTCCGACATCTCGATCGAGGTGTCGTAGCCATCTAATCCCGATCCGGGACCGAGCACGAGCACACTCGCTCCACACCCTGCCAGGGTGCGCGAGGCGCGGCGTACATAGCCCAGTTCCTTCTCGGCCCGCTCCGGGTGATGGAGCACAGCCGGAACGAAACCGCCGACAAGTTCGAGTTCGTAGTTGTCGAGTTTCGCGTGGAGCTCGCCGGGATCAGCCGGCAGATAGCCGTCGGGCCCAAGCTCGGTCGCACGCAACCCGACTTCGGCCATCTCCTCGAGAACTCGGTCGGCATCCATTAGGTAACCCCACCCGGGGGACCCGTCGACCCCCCACGTAATCGGAGCTCCCGCTATGCGCGACATCATGCTGGTCATATAACCTCCTCCATTCGGACTGGCCGATGCTCGGCACGCGATTTATCGCAGGCGATGGCGATCCGTAGTGCTTCTCGAGCATCCTCTGGCGTACAAGGGCTTGGCGCGCGCCCCAGGGCGACATCGACGAATCGATCGATTTCGGCGCGATAGGCTGGGCCGAAGCGATCGAGAAAAGTCTTGGGGGTGGGTTCCGCAGGTCCGGCTACTCCCGGCTCGACGGAACGAAGCGGGAGTTCGGGCTCGAGCCCCACGCCGACGCTGTCACGGGAGCCAAACAGCTCCATCCGCACGTCGTGGCCGACGGGATCATGTCGAACACCCGACATCAGGGCTCGGGTGCCTTCGGTGAGGGTCAGGATGACGACTCCGGTGTCAACTGGCCTGTCCGGGCCGAAAGGCTCCATCGTCGTGGTGAAGCCGTCGGCATAGACCTCGACAACTTCCTGCCCCGTCACGAATCGAACGATGTCGAAATCGTGAATCTGGGTATCACGGTAGATACCCGTGTCGTGGTAGCCGGGTGGTGGCGGCTCGTAATCGTGGGTTGTGGTGCGCAACGAGTAGAGGTGGCCAAGCGTTCCGTCGTCGACCAGCGCCTTGGCCGCCCGGTAGCCGGCATCAAATCGACGTTGGAATCCGATCTGTGCCGGAATCTCCTTTTCGCGAACATGTTTGACGACCGCGTCGGTTGCCGCCAGGTCGACTGCAATGGGCTTCTCGCAGAAGACGGGAAGACCTGTCTCCGCAGCAAGATGCATCATCGGGGCGTGGGCATCGGTGGCCGCGGCCACGACCATGACATCGATATCGGAAAGCATCGAATCAACGCTGGCTACTGCCGTCCCGCCGATGTCGGCGGCCAGCGCCGTGGCCCGATCTGGCAAGGGATCGGTAACGATGACCTGCGTCACCTCGGGGTGATTTGCCAGCGTTCGACCGTGGAAATCTCCAATCCGTCCCGCACCAATAAGACCGGCCCTCATCCGTCTCCCATCAGGCACCTCCGCCGAATCGCACGATACGGTCGAAAGTGGAACGTTCCAACATCGGAGCACGGTATACGGTCTCGCAACCCGCTGTCAAGCGAATCTCGCCCCGACGAGACCCGGGCTTTGGGGGCCCACAACGTTGACAGTGCCAGTTCCGTGATATTAGGTTGCCGGTCGACTGGAACGTTCCACAACCGGAGCCATCTTGCAACTCTTCTACCCCGCGGGCACAGCAGCTGACGGGCGGTATTCGCTCGAAATCGACGCGGCCCGGGCCGGTTGGGAGTACTGCGGTCTACGGGTGCTCGATTTCGCCGCGGATGAGAGCATCGAGCTTGCCACTGAATCCACCGAGATTGCCATCTTGCCGCTGTCCGGCGGGTGCGACGTCGAGATTGACGACAAGACCTTTGCCATACCGGGGCGCCAGAGCGTCTTCTCCGGTATCAGCGGATTTGCCTATGCACCGATTGATACAGAGATCCGTATTTCATCCTCCACCGGAGGGCAGTTCGCCTTGTGCAGCGCTGAGGCAACGCGAAAAATCGATCCCTACCAGGTACCTGCAGAAGACATCAACGTGGAGGTCCGCGGCGGCGGCAGCGGCACCAGGCAGATCAACAACTTCTTGAGCGCCGACGTCTGGGAAGCGGACAAACTCATAGCCGTCGAGGTGATCACTCCCGAGGGCGGCTGGTCGTCCTACCCACCCCACAAGCACGATGAGATGTCGGACGTCGAGATCGCCCTCGAAGAGATCTACTACTTCAAGATCGCCGGAGCACACGGCACCGGCTTCTTCAGTTGCTACACGTCGGACGGGTCGATCAACGAAACCGTGACGGTCCGTGATGGCGACACCTTCCTGGTGCCGCGGGGATTCCACGGCCCGGCTGGCGCAACCCCGGGACACCACATGTACTACTTGAATGTTATGGCCGGTCCGTCACCAGAGCGCGTCTGGCGCTTCTGCGACGACCCGGTACACGCCTGGGCGCGCGCCGCGCTCGAGGAGCTAGAGCCGGACCCTCGCCTGCCTTTGGCTACGGCGCGGTATTGACGAACGAAGAAGGGAAATCCCATGCAAGACCTCACTTTTGTGGTCGGAGAAGACAGGGCCGTAGCCGAGATATGGGAGATCCTCGGCGAGGCTTCCATTCCGATGGAAGCCTCGTGCACATTCCCGCGCCTCGATGGACGTATCGTTCATGTCGTTGTCTCCGACGATGAGGCCGACGCTGCCGACGATGCATTACGGGCCACCGGATTCATCCCGCTCGACCGACGCCCCGTGCTCATCGTCGACTTTGTCCCACGACCGGGCGCACTAGGTGACATCGCACGCAAGGTGGCCGATGCGGGAGCCAAGCTGTACATCATGTACATGGCCACCGGCGATCGGGCCGTGATCGGAGCCACCGACCTGGACAAGGTCGCGGCCGCCCTGGATGTGCCGCTCGGCTGAGTGGCACCGACCGCGCGCTCTCTGCGTTGGGGATGATCGGGTGGGTGGCGACTGCCTACTTCACATCGGGGTTGGGCAGCATGAAGTCCTCGCG
>CAMYJM010000003.1 GCA_947258635.1 uncultured Acidimicrobiaceae bacterium | reverse complement strand
GCATGACGTCATCGACCATGCCAAAGGCACTCGACACGGGTCCGCCGTTTTCCTCGGCGACATATACGGCGTAGTTGCGCAACGACTTCGCCCCCACATCCGAGAGGTCGGGGAGGAATCGGGCGAGCTCGGATTCGGCCAGCTGGTCGAGGAAGAGCCGGTGGTTGGTGTCGGTGGCGTCGGTGAGCACGGCCTCGAGAACGCCCAGCTGCAGGTCACGCGGCAGGTAGAAGAAAGACTCGAGGAAGGCGCGGAACTCGCGCCATGGGTCGTTGTCGCCTTCACGGAGAACGGTTCCCGGCACAAAGGCCTCGTCGGCCAGCGGGCTGGCCTGGTCATGAAGACCCCACAGTCCGGCGAAGTAGGCCTCCGGCGTGAACTCGGGCCCGTCCGCCTCGATGAGCAGCTCGGCGATCTCATCGGGGTCGGCGCCGTGGAAAGCAGCCGTGGCGGCCGGCGACATGTTCTCGGTGAGGATGGCGGCAGGCCGGCCGTCTCCGTCGTCCGTGAGCACGAGCAACCCACGCTGCTGGATCTGAATGCCCGTCGCCGGTACCTCGCGCAGGACGGTGCGAATGCCTCCGATCTCACGCACATGGGAATCGGATAGAGCGATCGCCCTGAAGAACCCCACCAGACCGTCCAGCGTCGCCCCGCCGATGAGTTTCATGTACTCGATATCGTGGAGAAACAGCTCCCGGGCGAGCCGCTCGGCGCCCTCCCGACGGATGGACAGTGGCTCGTCGCCGAGCAAGAAGTGTCCCGGCCCGACTCCTACGACCAGGGGCGGGATGAGGGGATCGGACAGGGCGACGACGGCCCGGGTGAACGCGGGCTGCTGTGAAGGATCCGGGTAGAGCGTGAACGTGGTCCAAGCCGTTGCCAGGGCTTCAACGAGAGCCAGCGCACGCTCGAGGGCCGAATCGGGATCGCCGTCGCGGCCCATCGTTTCAGCCGATCGAAACCAAGTTCTCCCGAACGGCGTAGAGAACCGCTTCGTTTCGAGAGTGGAGACCGAGCTTGTCGAGGATGTTACGAATGTGGTTCTTGACCGTGTTCTCCGAAATGAACAACTGTTCCCCGATAGACCTGCTGGTCAATCCGCGCGCGACGAGCTGCAGTACCTCGATTTCGCGGCCGGTCAGAGTCGGCTTTCGAGCCGCCAGCAGCTCCTGATGCCGCAACAGCTGACGAGTCACGTCAAACAGTTTGCCGGCCATCTGGCTGGACACGACCGCTCCTCCCTTGACGATCGCCGCAATCGAGTCGACGAGCCGGGGAAAGGGCATGTCCTTGATGATGTAGCCGCGGGCGCCGGCCTTGATCGCCGACAGCAGATCCTCTTCAGATTCGCTGGCGGTGAGCAGGATGACTTGGGACTCCGGGGAGACCGCGGTGAGCTTCTCCACCACCTCCAAACCGGACAGACCCGGCATGAGGACATCGAGTAGCACCAGATCCGGTCGCAGGCGTTCCGCCTCGGCGACCGCTTCTTCGGCACTTTCGGCCTCTCCGACCACGTCGAACCCGGCGTCGCGCAAAGCCGACGTCAGGCCTGCTCGGAACAGAGGAACATCGTCAACTACAAGCAATCTTGTCATTGGGGTTCAATTAGTCCTAGGGAGCCGTCGTCGCGGTGATACAGCACACAGTGCCGGCCACTGTTGGCGTCTAGAAAGAAGAAGAACGAGTGTCCGATCATCTCCATCTGCAAAGCCGCCTCCTGTGGCGTCATCGGCCGCATTTCAAAACGCTTCGTCCGCACGATCTCGAACTCATCGCTTGGAGGTTCATCGGAGGTATCTAGCGCGTCATTGAGAGTTTTGTTGCCGCGCGGTCGCGATCGGTGAACCAGGCGGTCCTTCAGACGCCGCAGTTGGTTCTCGAACTTGTCGAGCGCCCTGTCGAGCGCGGTCCTGTCATCGGGGCCTTCCCCTTGAACCCGAACAGTGTGGCCGGCGGTATGGCTCGTGATCTCAACGCGGTAGCGGGCATCGCCCTGCCGCGGGTTGCGACGTTCGGTGAACTCAACATCCGCTACGACGCCATCGTCGAGGATGCGCCCGGCGTGGCGCACTCGATCGTCGGCGAGCCCCTGCAGCTGGGAGGAAACCTGCATGTTGCGACCATGAACTCGAACGTCCACTCCAACTCCTTCCGGATACAACAAACGCGGGCTCGCCTACGCAGGCACCCGCGAGAAAACGCCAACTGACCTGGAGGCAGCCGCACGGCGATTCAAGGCCGGGTCTCGACCCTTCTGTGCCGTGGGGCCGTGCTGTCACGCAGCCTCCTCGAGGCGATTGGCGCCCTGGATGACACCAGTATACCCGGCGAGGTCGCCGAGATTGCTCCGAAAACCTGCTCATCGAGGGCCGCGGCCGCTCCCCGCAGCGTGGCTCCCGACGTGACAACATCGTCGACGAGCAGCGCGCTACCCACCGGCGACCTCCGCCGCGCAAAGGAAGGAGCCGACCGCTGCGTCAATGTGCGGCCGGCATGCCGGGGCCACCACAGCGGCGGCGCCAGCGCGCCGACGACGGGAATATCGAGAATGCGCCCGATCCGGCGAGCCAGCTCCTTCGCCGGATCGACGCCGTAAGTGACCCGGCGCACGGTTGCCCGCGGCACCGGCACCAGAACGCTCGCCTCGGGCGGGACGAGCCGAGCCATTGCCACACTCAGTATGTCGGCGGCCGCCGATAGCCCATGGTATTTGAGCCGATGGACGAGCATGCGACCCGTCGCGGAATGGTGGAAGGCATAGCGCAGGGCCACGCCGCCAATGACCCCGGACCGGCCCGGCACCAGGCGCCGGCGGCACGCTAGGCACAGCGGGCCGCTACCCCATTCGCCACAGGCGATGCAGACTGGCATAGCGGCAAAGTACGACGATCGGGGGCGAGGTACTAGTCCCCTTGCCTTCCCCCAATCTGGACCTTCACTGCAACCCACAGTGGTTTATGGTGGTCACCACGGGCGGAAGATTGGTGAGGCTATGACAGTGGATGTCGCCGCAACACGCGAGCGCGACCGACGCCGGCGACTGCGCCGGCTCATGTTCGTTCTGGCGCCGCTGGCGCTGTGGATGTGGTGGCGAATCTTCACCGGCAACCCGCTTTCGCCGGGCCTCCCGGACCTGCCCGCCGACGTGATCTTCTGGCTCCCCGGAATCGCTCTTGTGCTGCTCCTCGCCATTGTCTTCCTGGCGCCGATGCTCGGGGCGGGCCGCTCGCCGCATACGATCTATCTGCCCGAACAGATCGAGGTGGGCTTCGACGACGTGAAGGGCCTCGGCTCGGTCCTGAGCGAAGTGCGCCACACCCTCGAGGTGTTCCTGAACCACGCCCGGTTCCGCGACGAGATGGGCGGCTCCCCGCGCCGTGGAGTCCTCTTCGAGGGTCCGCCGGGAACCGGCAAGACCCACATTGCGAAGGCCATGGCCAAAGAAGCCGGAGTTCCTTTTCTCTACGTGTCTTCGACGGCATTTCAGTCGATGTGGTACGGCGCCACCGCCCGGAAGATCCGGACCTACTTCCGCCATTTGCGCAAGGTGGCCCGCCGCGAGGGCGGCGCCATCGGATTCATCGAGGAGATCGACGCCATCGGTATCGCCCGCGGCGCGCTCGCCATGGCACCCAGCGGCGGATCGGTGGTGAACTCGACAATCGCTTCGGGAACCGGTGGCGTGGTCAACGAGCTTCTCATCCAGATGCAGAGTTTCGACGAGCCGACCCGCAAGGACCGGGTGCGCAACGCATTGATTCGGGGCCTCAATCGGTTCCTGCCCACCCACCGCCAGTTCAAGACGGCCGCCTCGTCGTACGCCAACATCCTTCTCATCGGGGCGACCAATCGCGCCGACAGCCTCGATCCGGCGCTGATGCGGCCCGGGCGCTTCGATCGCGTGCTCCACTTCGGGCTGCCGGGCCGCGAGGATAGGCGTGACCTCGTCAAGCACTTCCTCGCAAGCAAGTCGCACACGCCGGATCTCGACGCCGCCGACGCCATCGACGAGCTGGCGGCGGCCACCATGGGTTACACGCCCGCCTCGCTGGAGCGGCTCTTCGACGAGGCGCTGCTCCAAGCGCTGCGCGACAACCGGGGGGAGTTGACGCGAGAGGACGTTCGCAACGCCCAGCTGGAAGTCGAAATCGGCCTGCCCAACCCGGTGGACTATTCGGTTGAGGAACGGCTTACGATCGCCACTCACGAGGCCGGTCACGCCGTGATGGCCTACGTGGCGGGCGCCGGGCGCCGCCTCGAGCTCCTTTCGATCGTCAAGCGACGGGAGTCCCTCGGCCTGCTGGCCCATCGTGACGTGGAAGAGCGCTTCACTCAACGCGCCAGCGAGATGAAGGCGATGTTGAAGATCGCGTTTGGGGGCATGGTCGCCGAGGAGGTCTTCTTCGGGGAGTCCGGGACGGGCCCCGCCGCCGACCTCGCAGCCGCCACCAAGCTGGCCGTCGATATGGTCGGGTCATATGGACTGGGCGACACGCCAACGTCATTTCGCGCCGCCGACGGAGGCGCTCTCGGCGGCGACTTCGTCGCTCAGGTGCTGAGCGACCCCAAAGCGCGCAAGGCGGTGGACCGCATCCTCGCCGATGCCAAATTCGACACCACACGAATCCTGGCGGACCATCGCTACCTGGTGGACGCCCTCCGCGCCGCGCTGCTCGAGAGGGAGGAGCTGGACGGCGAGGCCATCCTGGCGGTCCTGCGGGCAGCCGAGTCAGAGGCGCTGGCGGGCAACAAGGCGCTGATCGACCTGCGTTCCCGGGACCCCCGCATCATCGAGATCAGCCCGGAGCACACCCGCAATCGATCCGACGATCCGGACCGGAACACCTAGACAAGCGCCTAGGTTCCTCGTTCTGTTGCGATCTGATTGGGTGTTCGTTGCGGTTGGAGGGAGGTCGTGCACGAACCGCGGGCGTCAACGAGGGTTGGGGTCCTCCAATCGCATGATCAACTGCGGAAGCCCCGACTCCTCGTCGACTCGCCGCTCGTGATCGACGAATCCGCACGCCCGGTAGAACCGTGTCGCCTTCTCGTTGGCCTCGAACACTTCGACGAATACGGGATCGTATCTCTCCCGAGCGTGCGCAACGAGCGCTCGGCCGTGGCCTCTTCCTTGGTGGTCCGGGTGGGTGAACAGCCCTCCGATCAGATTGTCCAACAGTGACATGAAGGCAACGATCTCACCTTGATTCTCGACCACCCAGGTCTCGGCGATGGGCATCAGTTCCTCACGGATCGCAGGCTCCATGGCACGCCAATGTTCCTCCGGTAGGAAGGCCTGGCCGGGGATTGTCGAGGCGAGCCACACTCGAATCAGTTCGTCGGCATCCGCGGGCTCAGAAGCACGAATCATCCCCGAAGCGTATTGGGGTAAGGCCTCTCTTGCGCAATTGCCATCCCGTGAGGCAACCACACGATTCGCGCCGCAGCCCAACAATGAGGCTGGCTCAGGGGTTGGCGCACGACATGCCGCTCCAGGACGCTCGGCGGAATGCTCGTTCTTGCCCGATATGCCTCGCGATCGGGGCGGCCTCCAGGTAGGCGACCAACCCTGCTGTCTCGCCAGGACCTGGAGCGAAGCGGGCCAGGTAGCGATGAAAGCGGCACGTTCTCGGTGCCACGGTCCGACGTTCTCCACGAATGAGACAACGACCAGATTGTGAAGCTGTTGATCCCCTGCACGGGCCGCTCGATCCAAGCAGTCCAGCGCACGCGGTACGAGGGCATCGTCACTGCGCTGGTATGCGTCCAGACAAGGCGAGTGAAGTCTCCGAGGAGCACGTGTACCAGCACGTGGCCATAGTCCTCAATGTTGCGATTCGAGGCTGTCTCGGAACCCGGGCAACTGCGCTACCAGAGCCTCCTGCACGTCTTGATAGATGACGCCCTCCATCCCGCCATGTAACCACCTATGCATCTGATCCCTTGAACCGCCCCGTACCTGCCGGTCACGGACACTCGACGGATGATCGCTATGGCAACTCAATCGGTGATCGGCGCTGTGCGGCTATCGTCAGTAAGGAGTCTTGATTGGTCAGTATTCTGACCTATACTGCAGGTATGAGCGACACCCTCCCATTCTCAGAAGTCAAGGCCCATCTCTCCGAATTGGCAGACCGAGTCGAAGGCCAACACGACCGGATCCTGGTAACCCGCAACGGCCGGCCCTCATTTGTCCTTATGAGCCCCGACGATCTGGAATCCCTCGAGGAGTCGCTCGACATCCTTAGAGACGAGGAGCTAGTCGAGTCGTTGCGACGGTCACGACGAGAAGCCTCCCAAGGCAAGCGGTTTCCTCTCCGCGATGACGTCTGAGGCGACTTCGTGTACGGGGTCGAGATCACCCCTGAGGGTCTGCGCCACCTCAACCGGCTCCCTGACAAGGTCCGGAACGCCGCCCTGGCGGCCATCTTCGGGTCTATCGCCGAGAACCCTCAGCGGCTCGGGAAACCACTGGTCGGCGAGCTCGAGGGTCTCCATTCTGCAAGGCGCGGTGACTACCGAATCATCTACGAGATCTTCGAAGACGATGAGACCGTTCTAATCCACCGAGTTCAGCACCGCCGCGACGTCTACCGACCACGCTGACCAAGCCGCACTCACGTGTGCCGGTATGCGCGGACTGGAAATCCGCCGTTCTCGGCCGAGCTTCGGTGATCGGGCGCACGAACACGTGGGCGGGTCGACCGCCGCAGCGTTGATTCTGGACGAGCGCGCGATGCTCTTCTGATGTCGCGGGCCGGAGACTCTCTACAACCATCTGAACGGTCGCTTCATCGACTATGCGCGCCACCAGCGCACCCGATCCGGCCGTTCTGAACCGCTCCTCGACGCGCTGATAGTGAGGACTCTCCGGAGTGTGCGTCATGGCTCCTAATCAGGTGATCTCGAGCGGACAATCAGAGGGCGACGTGGAGGCGCAGGGCGTCGTCGATGGCGAGCATTAGCGCCGGCGGTACGGTGCCGACCTTGTCGGAAACGCGTTCGACGGAGATCGAGCGGACTAGGTTCCCTGGTTCCAGCTGGCCAGGTAGCTCACCTGTTCCGCAGTGAGCTGCTCGAGGCCGCCGCCCATGGCTTCGAGTTTCAGCCGCGCCACCTCGTTGTCGAGCTCCTCGGGCATCACGTAGACCTGATTGTCGAGCGTCTCGTGCGTCCCCAGCAGCCATTCCGCCGACAGCGCCTGGGCCGAGAACGACATGTCCATGACGTCGGCCGGGTGCCCTTCGGCCGCGCCCAGGTTCACCAGCCGGCCCTCGGCCACAACCATGAGGCGGCGCCCATCGTCCATCAGGTACTCCTGGAGATTGGGGCGCAGCTCGCGGACGGCTTCGGCCATGTCGCCGAGCTGGCTCAGGTTCAGCTCGACGTCGAAGTGGCCGGCGTTGGCCATGATCGCCCCGTCCTTCATGAGGGCGAAGTGCTCGTCGCGGAAGACGTGGATGTTGCCGGTGGCGGTGATGAAGATGTCGCCCTCGCGGGCGGCGTCGAGGGATGAAAGCACCCGATGCCCGTTCATGGCCGCCGACACCGCGCGCACCGGGTCGACTTCCGTGACGATCACATGGGCACCGAGGCCTTTGGCCCGTTCGGCGATGCCCCATCCGCAGTCTCCGTACCCGGCGACCACCACGGTCCGGCCGGCAAACAAGACGTTGGCGGCGCGCATGATGCCGTCGAGCGACGATTGCCCGGTGCCGTGGCGATTGTCGAAGAGGTGTTTGGTCGCCGAGTCGTTGACGGCGACCACGGGAAAGCGGAGCACGCCGTCGGCTGCCATCGCCTTGAGCCGAATCACCCCGGTGGTCGTCTCTTCGAGGGCGCCGACGATCGGCTGCTCGGTACGCTCCTGGTGAAGGACGGTCGTCGTGTCGGCGCCATCGTCGAAGACTATGTGGGGGTTGGTATCGAGAATCGCCGCGATGTGGCGGTAGAAGGTCTCCGAGTCTTCGCCGCGGACCGCATAAACGGGGATTCCCTGGTCCACCAGCGCCGCGGCGACGTCGTCCTGCGTCGAGAGCGGGTTGGAGGCACACAGCACAACCTCAGCGCCGCCGGCGCGCAGCGCCAGCATGAGGTTGGCCGTCTCCGAGGTGACGTGCATGCAGGCTGCGATCCGCTTCCCGGCGAGCGGCTGCTCCTTCTCAAAACGGAGGCGGATCGCCGAGAGCACCGCCATCCGGCGGGCCGCCCACTCGATCCGGCGATGGCCGAGGTCGGCGAGTGACGGATCGGCTATGTCGTTCGGTACAGGTTCCACTGCTCGGTCCTCTCAGCAGGTGCGTTTGGTTCTCTTCGGATTCAAGCGTCCGGATCGGCGGCCTGGGCATCGGCAAAAGCCTCGCCAAGCGCCCCGGCGAGCGCGTCGGCCACTGCGATCAGCAAGGCGAAGCGATCAGCGGCCGTCTCCCCCTGGCCGACCACTTCGCCCACCAGGTCACTACTCAGCTCCTCGAGCGCGAGGCCGGTCGCAGAATAACTCGTACCCGCCGCCGGCTCGTCATGGAGGTGGATCCGCGCCGATCCGTCGCACTCGGCGGCTTGGGGCCCGAGGACGACGACGCCGGCGGCCCGCAGCACGGCGCGCCAGTGATCCGCGGCCTGCCGCCCGATATGCCCCGATGCCGTGATTCGGACCCTCCTCCCCCGAACGCCCTCTGCCAGGTCTTGGGCCAGCTCGGCCACGACGGCATCCCCGGCCTCAATCATCGAGCGGGACGGCCGCGTCGTCGAGCATCACGGGGATGCCGCCGGCGGCGACCGGATAAGCCAAGCGGCACGCGCCACACAGCAGCGAGGGCGGCGTGGCGCGTTCGGTCAGCGCGCCGCCACAGCGGGGGCACTGCATGATCTCGAGAAGGCCCTCCGGCAGCAGGCTCCCCGAAGGCGGCGGACCGGCCATCAATACGCCTCGAGAATCGATCCGACCGAATCGACGATGGTGGCGACGTCTTCGGCGGTCGGAGCTTCGACGTTGAGACGGAGCACAGGTTCCGTGTTCGAGGGCCTCAGGTTGAGCCAGCGATCCCCCATGTCGACCGTCAACCCGTCCAGCCGGTCGGCGGCGCCGTGGGCAAAAGCGATCTCGACGGCGGCAGTGGCCTCGTCCTCTTTCGCCACGGCGAAGTTGATCTCGCCGGACTGCGCATACGGCTCATAGTCCCGCCTGATCTGTGACAGCGGCCGGCCGGCCTCAGCGATGATCTGCAAGAGGACGAGGGAAGCCAGAATGCCGGAGTCGGCGCGGTAGTTGTCCCGGAAATAGAAGTGGGCAGAGTGCTCTCCTCCGAACACGGCACCGGTCTCTTTCATGACCTGCTTGATGTACGAGTGGCCAACCCGGGTCCTCACCGGCACTCCCCCTGCAGCCACGACGGTCTCAGGGACCGCCTTCGAACAGATCAGGTTGTGCACGATGCTGGCACCCGGCTCGCGGCGGAGGAACCAGTCGGCGATCACCGCGGTGGTGGTACTGCCCGAGAGCGCAACACCCTGATCGTCCACGAAGAACGCCCGGTCGGCATCGCCGTCGAATGCGATGCCGAGGTGAGGGCTCTCCTGGGCCATCAGTTGCAGCAAGTCCTCGAGGTTCTCCGGCCGCATGGGATCGGCCGGGTGATTGGGGAAGGTGCCGTCGGGCTCGAGATAGAGCCCGATCAGCTCGATGGGCGTACGGGCGAACACGCTCGGAAGGGCGATACCGGCCATGCCGTTTCCGCCGTCGGCGACAACCCGCATCGGGAGGAACCGATCGACATCGACGATCGATAGCAAATGGTCGACGTATCCCGGCAGCGCGTCGACCTGGCGCACCGTTCCCGTCGTGGGCCCGGGTTCGGGCGGGTTGGCAGCAATTGCCCGGATCTCGCTGAGCCCGGTATCGATGCCCACGGGGGCGGCCCCGGCGAGACAGAGCTTCATGCCGTTGTACTCCGGAGGGTTGTGCGAGGCCGTGATCACCAGCCCAGGCAGATCAGCGGCTCCGGAGAAGTAGTAGAGCATGTCGGTGGTGATCTCACCGAGGTAAACGACATCGGTCCCCCGGCTCGTGATGCCGTCGATGGCGGCCTGGGCGAGGTCCGGCGACGTCAGCCGGCAATCGTGGCCGAGAGCGATCGCTGCCGTACCGGCAAACTCGGCAAACCCGATCCCGATGGCCCGCGCCTCTTCCGGTCCGAGCTGCTCGGGAGCCAGCCCCCTGATGTCATATGCTTTGAAGACGGCTGCGAGATCCATGGTGCGGGATTCTAAGGCAGGCCGCCCCGGTTGAGGCCGGCGGTACACTCGCCGCCGATGAGCAGCAGCGATATCACCATGTCCGTGGTCATCCCGGTCTACAACGAAGCCGCGTTCCTCGGCGATGCTCTGGACAAGCTATACCGGGAGCTCGAGGGAGTCGACGCCACCGTTGACGTCATCCTCGCCGAGAATGGCTCAACAGACGGCACCGCAGAGTTGGGCCGGCGCCTCGCGGAGCAGTATCCCCGGTTGCGCGTGCTCGAATTGCCCGAACCCGACTACGGAGGGGCGATGCGAGAAGGGTTCTTGATCGCCACGGGTGACTGGGTGGTCAGCTCAGACATCGACTACTTCTCCGGGTCGTTCATGTCGCGGGTGGTCGCGGCCGCCGCCGAAGCCGACGTCGTGCTTGCCTCCAAGCGCGATCCAGAATCGGACGATCGTCGCAGCCTCGTCCGCCGCCTGGCGACCTGGGCGTTCAACAAGGTCCTCCGGTTCGTGCTCGGCTCGAAAGTGTCCGACACCCACGGCATCAAAGCACTTCGCCGCGAGGTGATAGAGGACGTTGCCACCGACGTGATCTCACGCCAAGACCTATTCGACACCGAGCTCGTCATCCGTGCCGAAAGGCGGGGATGGCGGATCAGAGAGCTGCCGATCGTCGTCGAGGAGCAACGACTCGCCAAATCGAAACTGCTGTCCCGGGTCCCACGAACGTTGATGGGAGTATGGCGCATCCGCCGGGCACTGCGTTCCTGACCAACTCTGCTAATGGTTCGAATTCATCGCATCGGCCCGAGTGTCGAGAGCCCTGCGAAACACGACATCGCGGTAGCCGGCGAACTTCGGCAAGATGATCAAAGCCGCTGCTCCGATGTAGGCAATGTTGAGCTCAGTCGGCGACCACGGACCCCACAAGGCGTCGCCACCGGTGACCACAATCTGGGTGACCGCCAGCGCGATGCCGTTGATGGCGAAAAACTTGACTGTCTCGGCGCGGGAGCCGCCGGTGACATCCAGTTCGAACGTCCACCGCCGGTTCAAAGCGTATGAGAGCAAGGTGGTGAGGGCAAAGGCCACCGCGACGGCGGTAAAAACCCGGGGATCGAAGCCGTCGCTACGGTCCTCCTTGCCCCCCAGTAGGACAAGCATGATGTTGAACAAAGCAAGGGACACGACGGTGTTGACCACCCCGATCAGCCCGACCTTGATCACCTGAACCATCGCTTCACTCGTCGTGAAGCTCTTCAGATAGTCCTTCATGAGCCCGGAGCCGCGGCAAACTCGGGCACCGATGCCTCGGCACGCCGCCGCCGGCGTCGAATCGAAAGGACGATGAGCGCGCCACCGACGCTGAATGTCGAGATCATTCCCAAGATCTCGGCCCAACTCTGGCTGAACTCAAGGACCACTTCCTCTTGGGTGGGGACAATGACCATCAGAGACGGTGCCGCCCGGTAGGGCCCGTCGCCCCCGGAGACCCGCCAATTGGGGAAATACGAGACCTTCACGAGGTGAGGAACACCAACGGCGGTCGTCTTGAAGGAGATGCGATGATCATCGAAGACGATGTCGGACACCTCGCCCGTCGCCGATATTGGATCGCCCCCGAAGAAGGGCCCGTTTGCGGACCGGGTCGTGGGCCACTCGTCGGGCCCGGAGGCGACCAGCCAGGCGTCGAGGTTCGCCAGGTCGTCGTACCAGTTGAGGGCGGCCTCGAGAAAGTCCTCGTCGCCCGTATAGACCATGGGTGTCACGGTGGCGATATCGATCAGGTCGGTGTCCGGCAACGCGTACACCTCAAAGGGGTCGGTTCGTGAAACCAGATTCAGTCCATAGGCGGTGGCGGCGTCCTTTGCCTCCTGGGTCCATGCGACGTAGTAGCTCACGTCGTAGAGCGCGAGGTGCTCGATCGCCCGCAAGAAGTCCATGGACCGGTAGTTGAGCTCCCGGACGGGGTTGGAGGGCGAACGGCTCACCTCCGAGGCGTTGAGGAAGTGGAACGGCGTCGTCAGAGACGACTCGAAGAGCAGGCCCTCCATGGACGGGTGATCATCCGACCAGTAGGGAAAGAGCATCAGCGCCATCGGAGTGCCGTACCGCCCCAGTTCGTTGTTGGCCTCCCACATGACCCGGCCGGCCGGGAGCGCATCGATCTCGGTCATCAGGGATCGGTACTCGGCGAAGGACTCCTTCGCCTCGTAGCCGCTGTAGTTCCAGCGCACCCAACCGGGAACGTCGTGGATGCCGGCAACCGTTACCCCGAGGAGAATTACCAGGACGAGCCCGGTCGAGACGATGAGGTTCTGGGAGCGCTGCGGCACCCAGCGCGCCAGCGTGGCGATGCCCAGGCCGATGCCGATGCCGGCGAACACGTAGCAGCCTAGGTACCAATACGGCAGCAGCCTGGCGTTGTAGACCATGGTGAAGCCGACGCCCTCCAACTGCAGAAGCCAGTAGCCCACGAACGGAGCCACGGTCATCACGAGCGGCACCGCCACCCGGTCGCGTCGCGCCAGGCTCCATCCGGCGCCGATTATGGCGAGAGCGAAGATGGGGATGAACTCGTTAGGTAGCGGCGTGGCCGTGGTCCCGGCAAATGGCGTGCCGCCAACCAGCCCGGTCACCGGGTTCCATCGCATGTCTGTTGTCAAATTTTGGAAGAAGCTGAGGGCAAAGGGCAGCGCCCATATCGCCGCCAGACCCAAGCCGAGGGACCACGAGAACACGAGCACCTTCCAGCCTCGCCGGCGCAGCAGCAGCGGAAGCGACACCAAGACCACGACGATCGTTGTGACTATGTGGCTCAGGGCGGTGGCGGCCAGGAGAACTCCGGCCATCGGTGTGACCTTCCCGCCGTTGCGGGTGTCGCGCAGCACCACCCCGAGGTACATCAGGGACAGGCTCAGCGACCAGGCAAAAGAGAACTCCCCGGCCATAGTCGACTTGATGTTCCCGCCGAAGATGCTGAAGCTCTCCATGAAGACGTACATGGATCCGGTCGCCGCGGTGATCGCCGCCACCAGGCGGGAGTAGCCGATGCCCCGCGCCAAGATGTAGACGCCGAGCGGGAACGCCATGACGCCAAGCGAAGCCGTGATCTTGAAAGCCACCCCGTATGGCAGCAGCACATCCAGCAACACGGTGAACAGCGCCGGGAGCGGGAAATAGAAGTACAGCGCCGGGAACCCGGCGTACCAATCATTGCTCCAGCCGATGAGACGCCCTATGGGCAACAGGTCGTCGCGCAGAATCGCCGGTAGCAGGACATGAGCCCCCATGTCGCCGCCGGTGGGGGTGTTGGCCACGAGCAGCGACGGCCAAGTTATGTCAACGCTGAAGTACGGAAAGGACTGGGTGTGCTGCACCTGGCCGATGAAGCCGGCCATGATCAATGTGATGAGCAACGTGGGCAGCCCGACGCCGATCAGCGCGATCACACGGGGGTCGCGCAATCGGTCCCGCCACGATGTGCGAGAAGTGTGGGGCGCGTGCTCAGCAGGGGTCGACATCAATCGGAGGCTAGCTCGGCTCCGAGCTTGTCCTCGTCGGAATCAGCTGCGCGGCTTGCTCGCCAAGTCGAGCACGACCTCGAGATCGAGTTTTCTGCCGTCCTGCTTCCACCACCGGGCTTCACAGTTGTGACACGAGTTGAAAGTCACCTCAGTGCCGTCGGGTAACGTCAGATCGATCTCAATCACCGCGTCCGATCCGCAGCTCTTGCACTCGAGCTCAGACGTTGTCTCGTTTCTTCTGGCCATCAGCAGATGGTAATACGCGAAAAGCGAACTTGGAACCAACTAACCTCTAGCAACTTCTGGAAGGTCTTCCAGCTTGCCGAGGTATTGTGACTTTCGCTTGCCGTCCACCCACCAGTAGGCGTACCAGTACGGCCCGTGCGGGCACCGGGTGCACGTCGCCTTGCCACACTTGACGCTCTGCTGGCGCAGCTTGATATCGGGGGAAGCGTCGGGAAAGGCCACCCCCCTGCCATCCAGGCGCGCTTTGGCCAGAATGACGAGCCGGCGCAGCTGGTGCTCGTCCATGTCGCGAACCGCCTCGATGACGTCGCGATCAATCGACACTATGCGACATCACTGTCGGGGAACGGCCCGGCTGCCGGGGCGGGATCCGCTCCGAGGCTGTCGATGGGAAACAGAGCCATCGTTGCCGGGCGGGCGTCGGTGAGCGTCCAACCGACGGGGGCGCTCACGGCTGCGGCGTGCTTCTCACACATCGCATAACCGCCGAATCCATCGGCGTCGGGCGCCAGCTCATGCAGCTCGATCCGGGCCGACGAGTACTCGAAGACCATCCAGGCGACGGCGGGCTGGGAACAACGGCAGCATCTCATAGAGGATCAACGCTAGGCGGCGCGGCGGGGCCGACCAAGTATCAACCCTCGACCACCGGTCAAGACCGTATCGCCCGCAGGGTTCGTTTGGTGGGCACCCCGGCGGCCAGATGAGACTGCCGGCCGGACGCGTCGAGCCGCGCCACCAACGGAACACCCTGGACGCCGTACCGGGCGAACCGATCCGACTCGATCTCCCACGTGACCTCGCGATATGCGATACCGGCGCGCTTCAAGACACCTCGGGCGGTCGCACACTGATCACAGTCGGTCGAGGTGAACAGGACGACGCCGGCAGGCAACTCGTCCGGAGGAATCCGCAATGGCGGGTGAGCCGAATCCTGCCACGGCCGGCTCAGGCGCGACAGCCCGAGCGCCCCCGCCACGACCGCGAACACGACAACCAGCCGCACTGCAACCTCATCCACGTCGGATCAATCCCCGATCGCGACACCGGCGAACAGCGCCACGGCCTCACGAGTTTGCAGGCTCCACGAAACGGTGATCGGGGCCGCCGCATCCACCCGATATCCCCCGACGCGACGGCTGGAGCTCAGCCGAATCCGGCGAATGGTCTGGGGGTCGAGCCGCACCTTGTCGGGCGCCAGCTGGCCCGACCCGAGGGGCTGGATCGTGACGGTGACCGACTGTGAGGACGTATTGAGCACCCAGATCGAGGACTGACCGCCGACGGCGGCTCCGGCGCCCGGCAGCAGCCAGCTCCGCGACGGGTTCGGGGCACCGACGGTCGCCGCGATCCGGGAGCCGGCGGTCGCCTCATCGGCCTCGTCCTGGCCTGCCGTCAACTCCGCAACGTCCTCTGCGACGACGGCGGCGGCGACGGCGCCGGTCGCCCGCACCCGAACTCCCACGGCTCGGCTTGTCTGATCGGCCAGTGGGAATTCCACCGGCCGGCCCGCCTCGATCGTCCCGGTGAACACCGACTGCAGGTTCGAGTTCTGGGTGTAGAAGTCCACGTCGACATCGACCGGGAACGCGTTCGGGTTCCACACGGCGAGCCGCGGGGCGAGGCCGGCCAGCGTCGCCGTCGGAAACTCCCACACCGTCGACAGTCCGGTCGCCGGCCAACTGGCCTCATCCTTCTGGCGACCCTGAATCACCACGGGGATGACGGTGCCCTCTTCGGCACTCACCGTGATGGCCAGGTTGTCGAGGAATGGAATCGCCTCTGCCAGATCGATATCGACCCAGGTTCTCCCGACGATGTCGACCGATTGCAGGTCGGGCAGCGCCTCGCTGCCGAGTTCACTCGAAGCCTGCACCCCGACCTTGGCATTGTCCGGGATTGGGTTGAACAAGCGCAGCACCAGGTCATACCCATCCCGGGTGGTCAGCCCGGGAAGGTGCCACAGCTTGGGGATCGAGCCGATGCACCGATCTCCGCTGAGGGCGGTCAGGCCGGCCACGATGGCCGTCGCCGTTGCCGGGCCGTCGGAGAACTCAACGAACCCGGGAGCATCGCCGCGGTTGACGATCTCGGCGACGTCGAGAGCGGCCGCGCCGGGGCCGGCAACGGACAGCGATCCGAGATCTGCCGGCTCGCCGACTCTCGGATCAGGATGCGTGAAATCGACCTCCACGTCGGGAATCGCCGCCACGGCCAAGAACGAGGAGCGGGTCGACCCCGAGTTGATCCAGGGGCAATGCCATAGGCTCGCCAGCGCCGAAGTCTCTACCACCGGTTGGATCCGCTCGGCAAACTCAGGACCGGCCTCGGCCGGCGGTTTGGGAAGGCTCGCTGCCAGCAAGACGCCCACCACCACCACCGCGGCCCCTGCGATACGGCCCCAGGTCGTTCTGCTCACCAGCGCCTCCTCAGTATTGCCGAAGCCGCGGCGAGACCGATCCCACCCCAAAGAGCAAGGCGCCCCTCGCCGCGGCCGGGTCCCGGCGCGAACTCGATCAGCCCCGAGGTTCCGTCGAGAGTCATCGCCCAGTCGTCCGGGTCGCCGTCCGTTCCCCACCTGGGATGCGCGCTCTCGCGCACGAGCACCGCGGGGGCCGGCGCTCCCTCGTATGCGGTGCCGAGCCACCGCCACGGCGCGCCATCGGCCGCTAGGGCGCGCACCGCCTCGTCGGAGTCGACCAGGAACGCAGGACGCCGCAGGCCGTCGAGGGGCACCAGATCGAGTTGCCCGACGAAGCTGGCACTCAGCGGCGTGTCGTCCATCGCCAGAATCCAGTGGATGCCAAAGTCCGCCAATTGCTCGCCGGCGCGGAAAGCCTCACCGTCGATCACTCCTTCGAGAACCACCTCGAGCGCGGCGTCGGCCGGCCCGGCCTCCGGGAGTTGCACTTCCCACAGCTGCGGCCGGGGCGCCGAGATGACTCTGTAGGCAGCACCGCGCACGCGACGCGATGTGCCCGGTAGAGATTCCGGCGGGCCAATCATCAGGACGCGAGCCGTCGAAGTGTCGTCGGTCGAGACACCGGTGAACCGGAGCACCTCGGACAGTTGGTCGGCCGGGAGACCGCCACGTCCGGGCGCCAGCACCAGGAGAGTGCTCACCACGACCACGGCGGCCGCGAGCGCTCCGAACGCCACAACGGCGCGCTTGAGTCCGGCAACCACCTCGATCCGGCGCAGCGCCTCGAACGCGGCTCCCACGACGAGCGCGGTTCCCAGGGCGACTGCGACCAGCCCCAGGATCTCGACGTGTCTGCCGCCACCCTGCCAGGCCGAACGGGCCAGGCCCCCGCCGGCGGCCCCCACCAGCGCCCCCCACAGTCCGAGACGCCACAGTCCGTCGGGTGCCGCCCCAATCGTCGCGGCGGCCGCTCCGAGCATCGCCAGGAGCAATACGGTCCCCGGGACCCAGAACGCGTCCCCGGCCGCCAAATACGCGGCGAGATCTACTGCCGACACCCACGGCCGCAGCAGTGGGATGGCGATAACGGCACCGGCAACTGCCAGCAGGGGTGCCAGCCAAGCTCGCTTGTCGCCGCCCTCGACTACCGCTCGAATCACGAGGGCGCCCGCCGGCAGCAGGAGCAGTTCCGGGCTGATGTTCGCCATGAGCCCGGTCGCCCACCCGACGCCGAGAATGCGAGCGGTCCTCTGCAGCCAAGTAGGCGGCCAGGGAGCAAGGGCCACTCGCATCACCCACGGCACCAACGCCAGCCCGACGAGACCGGCCACGTGGCCGTTTCCGGCCAAGGACCTCGCCGCCGGCCCCGCCATCAAGGCCATCCCGGCCAGGATGCCCGGCACCGACTCGACCGACCACGTTCGCAGCAGCCGGCTGGTACCCCAGATCCCGCCGAGGAACGCCAGCAGAACCAGCGACCCCGCCGCGAGATCGGCCCGATCGAACAGCAACTGCTGCCACATCCCCGCCACGCCCAGGAACGGTGGCAGCTGCTCGACGCTGCCGAACCCGGCAGGATTCCACCCACCTGCATAGGCGGCCACCGCGTCGGCGCCCCTCGTGGGCAGCGGCAGGCTGAAACCGCTCGCCGGGAATCCCGACCACAAGCGGCGGGTGGCCGTCAACGAATAGAGCAGGGCCGCCACTCCGACGCCAAATGCCGGGCGGCGAATTTCGCGAGCCCACGCCGCGAGCCCGCTGCGTTCCTCAGCGGGAAAGCGGGCTCGGGCCGTCTCAACGAGCTCGGTCCAGAGCGCCTTCAGTGAGGCCGAGCCGCGCAGTTGGTAGCGAAACAGCTCCGCATCACCCGCCTGGGCGTTCGCTTGCAGAACGGCGCGGGCCCGCATCGTCGAGGGAAGCCGAACCAGGTTCCACAACCAGGACCGCAGCCACACGACCAGCGTCCACCGACCCACAAACGGCGCCGCCACCGCCTCGAGCAAGCCGATCAGGAACCGCAGCGGCAGCGCCCAGAGCAAGGTAACCGGGCTATAGACCTTGATCATGGAACGGATCCGGCCCGCCTCCTCGCGCCACGGCGCCGATTCGGGCCGCTCGGGAAGAGCGACCTCGGAGCTGGGAACTACGACAACCCGGGCCCCCAGCACTCGGCCCCGCTGCGAGAGGTCGATGGCGGCTGCTCCCGGGGGCATCGAGGAGTCGGGGCCGCCGAGCCCCTTGGCGAGATCCCGCCTGACGAGGACGGAGGATCCGGCGACGGCGGCGACGTCGCGCACTACGTCGTACTGGCCGGCATCGAGCTCGTCCTCGTCCAGCCCCAGATACGGCACGTCGAACACATCCGTGGCCATCCCGACCGACACGAGGCGGTCCGGATTCTTCAGCTCGAGCAATTTCGACCCGGCCACGCCTGCCCCGACTCGCTCGGATTCGAAGACCAGCGCGTAGAGCGCGTCGGGACGGGGCACGGCGCCGGCCGCCAGCAGCCACAC
>CAMYJM010000002.1 GCA_947258635.1 uncultured Acidimicrobiaceae bacterium | reverse complement strand
TTCCTTGGCCCCTTCCTCGAGCTCGCGGGCGAGTTCTTCGTTCCAGACCTCGACCATGGCTTGCGGGATCTCGATGTCGTTCCACTTGGCGTCGCTCACCTCGGCTCCGAGGTGGCCGTCCACGACGAACAGCTCCATGCGGAAGGAGAACGACTCGGTGAACGGGTTGTCCTCGGTCGGGCCGACCGCCTCGATGAGGGCGTATCCGTTCCTGAGGTCAACCGTCACATTGCCCTCTTCGGCTTGCATGCCCAGAGCGATCTCGGTTGCGATGTCGGCTTCGGTGATGACCGCTTCGATCTGGAGCGATCCGTCGGTGTTGCGCTCGACGTCGAGCTGGCAGGCTCCGGCGAACAGTCCGAAGGCCGCCAGGCCGGCTACGAGGAACATACGGTTCTTCATGGTCCACCTCCATGGGTGTGTTGCTTACGTCCCCATTGGACGACGGAACGGGCGGTGCCGGTAGTAACGCCGGCCACATCACGGCATGACGGGTGGCACGTCACCGTATGACAGCGATCACTAGGGGTGAGCGGCCCGCTGACCGATAATGCACCCATGGCGGCGAAGAGCCGGGCCCGCCGGGCCCGCGAGCAAGACAGCATCCAGCACCCGAACATCGAGCCGGGCCTGCTCCGGATCTTCCGCTGGTATGTGGCGATTCGCCTCGGGATCGGGGTGCTCGTGCTGTGGTCGGTGCGCGCCGACCCCGACCCGACCAACCCTCGTTTTCCCGGGGGTGGCGTCTTCCTGTTCGGCCTGCTGATGATCTTGCTTGTCTGGCCATGGGCGCAGCGCAAGCTGGGACGGATGTTCCTGCCGGTGGCGCTGGCACTCGCCACGCTGGGGCCGATTGTCGAGAGCGCCCAGAACATCGTCGGACGGCTCGACGCCGGGCTCAGCCCGAACGAAGCTCTGGCGGATTACTGGCAGCCGTTCTTCCTGCTGTGGGTCCCGCTGCTCCTCATCGCCTGGCAGTACCGCTACCGGGCGGTGATCGTATGGGCGGCAGTTACCACGGTGCTCGACGCCGGTATGGCGATTCCCCCGCTCGAGGCGCAGGGGGCCAACATGCAGATCCTGTCCGCTCTGGTTCTCGCTCGCGGTGTGCTGTTTGCCTTCGTCGGGCTGTTCGTGGTCAAGCTGGTCGGCGGGCAGCGGGAAGCCCGCAGCGCATTGGAAGCGCACGCCGCTGCCCTCGAAGAGCTGGCGACGTCGCGAGAACGCAACCGCATGGCCCGGGAATTGCACGACACGCTGGCCCATTCGCTCTCGGCGACGGCAGTGCAGCTCGAGGCGGTCAAAGCGCTCTGGGTCACCGACCCCGCCCAGGCCAAGCAGATGCTCGATCAGTCACTCGAAGGGGCTCGAACCGGGCTCGGTGAGGCCCGCCGGGCGATCCAGGCGTTGCGGGCGTCTCCGCTCGAGGAATTGGGCCTGGCCGGGGCGCTTCGTCACCTGGGATCGGCTGTGGAAGCCCGGTCTTCGCTGACGGTCGACTGCTCCATCGACGACGACCTGGGTGAGATCGCGCCGCACCTCGAACAGGCGATCTACCGAATCGCCGATGAGGCCATGACCAACGCGGCGCGTCACAGCCGCGCCAACTCGGTGGACGTCCTGCTGGACGCCAAGGGGCGGCACCTCGTGCTCGAGGTGCGTGACGACGGTGCGGGGTTCGATCCGTCCGCCCCGGTGCCCAACGGCCACGTGGGAATCGCCGGCATGCGGGAGCGGGCGCAGATGGTCGGCGGCTCCCTGGCCGTCGAGTCGGCGCCGGGCGGCGGGACCACCGTGCGGTTCGAGGTGGTGGCAGCCCGATGAGTGACCGGCCGACAACCGTCATGATCGTCGACGATCAGGAAGTGGTGCGGGAAGGCCTGCGGGCGATTCTCGGGACCGTGCCGGGCCTCGAGGTCGTCGGCGTCGCGGGCAACGGCGCCGAGGCCGTGGAGAGCTTCCCGGGTTTGTTGCCCGACGTGGTGCTGATGGACCTCAACATGCCGATCATGAACGGCGTCGAAGCGACCCGGACGCTACGGGCCACCCACCCGGACGTGAAGATCCTCGTGTTGACCACCTATGACGCCGAGGAGTGGGTGCTCGACGCCATCCGCGCCGGCGCCGCGGGTTACCTGCTGAAGGACGCCCCGCGGGAGCGACTGATCGAGGCGATCAAGGGAACCGCCGGCGGGCGCAGCCATGTCGATCCCGGAGTGGCCGGGGATCTGCTGGCTCGGGTTGCCGTGACCGAGTCGGCGGCGCCGAGCGCCGTGGCGGCCGGCCTCAGCGATCGCGAGCTCGATGTGCTGCGCCTCCTCGGCAACGGGATGACCAACGCGGCCATTGCCGAGAGCCTGTTCCTCTCGGAAGGCACGGTGCGCAACTACGTCAGCTCGATCCTCGCCAAGCTCCAGGTGGAGGACCGCACCCAGGCCGCCGTGCTGGCCGTGCGCCACGGCCTGGCCTGAGACTCGCCGGGCCCCCATCCGCGCGCCATAGACTGAGCCGACCACGATCGGCGAAGGAGATGCCATGGCCCTGAGTAAGAAGATGCTGACTGCACTGACCGACCAGATCACGATGGAGCTGTCGGCATCGCATTCCTACCTCGCTATGGCCGGCTGGTTCGAGTCGCAGAACCTGCCCGGGATGGCCTCCTGGATGAAGCTGCAGTCGGATGAGGAGCGAGCTCACGCCCTGAAGTTCTTCGAGTTTGTCGTCGACCGCGGTGAAGACGTCGTGTTAGGGCCGATCGAGGCGCCCCGCAACGACTTCAAGTCGGCGCTCGACGTATTCACGCAGGCGCTGGCACAGGAGAAGACGGTGACCGCCGCCATCAACGGGCTCTACTCGATCGCCAATGACGAGGGCGAATACGAGGCGATTCCGCTCGTCACCTGGTTCATCAACGAGCAGGTGGAGGAGGAAGCCTCCGTCGACCAGGTGGTCGAAGACCTGCGGCGGGCCAACGACGACCCGCAGGTTCTCTTGATGTTGGATCGGGAGCTGGGAGCTCGGCAACCCGGAGCATGAGGTTGTCGATCTCGAGGAGCACACGATGACGCTTTCCCCGGAGACCACGCGGCTGGGCTGGATCGGCACGGGAGTGATGGGCGCCTCGATGGCGGGGCACCTCCTGGCCGCCGGGTACCCGATGACCGTCTTCACGCGTTCGCGCGACAAGGCCGCCGAACTGGAGGCCAAGGGGGCGGCGTGGGCCGAGACGCCCGCCGCCGTGGCCGCGGCCTCGGACGTTACATTCGCCATCGTCGGGTTCCCCAACGACGTGCGTGATGTGTTCCTCGGCACCGACGGCGCCCTGGCGGGGGCCGTCGCGGGATCGACTCTCGTCGACATGACCACGTCGGAACCGTCGCTCGCCGTCGAGATCGCGAGCGCCGCTTCGGCCAAGGGTGTCGGGGCGGTCGACGCCCCGGTTTCGGGCGGCGACGTCGGCGCCAAGAACGCCGCACTGTCGATCATGATCGGTGGCACCGACGACGACGTTGCCAGGGTGATGCCGCTCTTCGAGATCATGGGCAAGACGATGGTCCATTGCGGGGGCCCGGGCGCCGGCCAGCACACCAAGATGGTCAACCAGATCCTGATCGCCACGAACATGATCGGCGTCAGCGAAGCCCTGTTGTACGCCCACCAGGCCGGGCTCGATCTCGACAAGACGCTGGCGGCCGTTAGCGGCGGCGCCGCCGGGTCGTGGTCGCTGTCCAACCTCGGCACTCGGATGGTCGCCGGCAACTTCGCGCCGGGCTTCTTCGTTGATCACTTCGTCAAGGACATGGGCATCGCCCTCGACGAAGCCAAGGCGATGCAGCTGTCCGCGCCGGGGCTGGCACTGGCCCATCAGCTCTACGTTGCCCTGCAGGCCCAGGGTGGCGGCCGCAACGGCACGCAGGCGTTGCTGCTGGCACTGGCCAAGCTCAGCGACGTCGACTGGCCGAGCTCGAAGTGAGGCAGTCAGTGTTCGAACCGGGTGTGGACTTCGCTCGATCACTCGATGTGGCCGATCCGCTGGCGCATCTGCGGGACCGGTTCGCCTTCCCGCCGTCGCGCCATCGCGACGAGGTGACCTACTTCGTGGGCAACTCGCTGGGCCTGCAGCCGCACGCCTCCCGGGATGCCGTCGTTGCCGAGCTCGACAAGTGGGCCGAACGCGGCGTCCGGGGCCATTTCGAATCGGACCGGCCGTGGATGTCGTATGACGAGTCGCTGGCTCGAGCCATGGCCCGCATAGTGGGGGCGCGGCCCGAGGAGGTTGTCGTCATGAACTCGCTGACCGTCAACCTGCACCTGATGATGGTCAGCTTCTACCGGCCGACGGCGGAGCGCTGCAAGATCCTCGTCGAGGACCACGCCTTCCCGTCGGATCACTTTGCGGTCGAGTCGCAGATCCGGATGCACGGCTTCGACCCGGCGACCGCCCTGGTCACGGTGGATCCCAGAGACGGCGAAGAGACCTTGCGTCGCGACGACATCGTTGCCGCCATCCACGAGCACGGGCCTGACCTGGCGCTCGTGCTGCTGCCGGGCGTGCAGTACTACACCGGGCAGGTGCTGCCGATGCCCCAGATCGTCACCGCCGCCCACGAGGTCGGAGCGATGGCGGGACTCGACCTGGCCCATGCCGCCGGCAACGTGGAAATGGCTTTGCACGACTGGGACGTCGACTTCGCGGCCTGGTGCACTTACAAGTACCTCAACGGCGGCCCCGGTTCGACGGGAGGCGCTTTTGTTCATCAGAGGCATCTCCATGATCCGTCGCTGCCCCGGCTGCACGGCTGGTGGGGCCACGACAAGGCGACCCGCTTCGAGATGAAGAACGAGTTCATTCCGATCCCGACGGCGGAGGCGTGGCACATCAGCAACGGGTCGGTCTTTGCCATGGCCCCGCTGGTGGGTTCCCTCGCCCTGTTCGACGAGGCCGGGGGTATGGGGCCGATTCGGGCCAAGTCGGAGCAGATGTCGCGCTACATGGACTACCTGCTCGACGCGCAGTTGGCCGGCAAAGTCGAGAGCATCACCCCGCGCGATCTCGACCAGCGCGGTTGCCAGCTGTCTCTCAAGGTCGTAGCCGCAGGGGTCGACGGTCAAGCCGTTTTTGGGCGGCTCCAGGACGCCGGCGTCGAGTGCGATTGGCGATTCCCCAACGTGATCCGGGTGGCGCCGGCGCCGCTGTACAACTCGTTCGAGGACATCCACCGTTTCGTGCAGATTCTCGCCGAGTCCTTGAGCTAGCCGGGGACGCGGTCTCGGCGGCGCCGCCCGGCCGGATGGTCGAGCAAAACGACGGCCGCCAACGCGACTGCCAGTGGTATCGCCGCGTAGAACAGCGAAGTCGCCCCGAAGTCGCCGAATCGTTCGCGGCCCAGCGAGAAGGCGACGGGGCCGATCGCCGACGCGGCGACACCGGCGAAGGTCATGAGACCCGAGATCGACCCGATGTGGCCCACTCCGAACCACTTGGGTAAGAAGGCCGCGGCCACCGCCCGCCCGGATCCGTTGGCGAGGCCGAGGCAGATGGCGTACGCCACCACCAGCCAGCCCGGGGAGACGATCGACGCCAGCCCCAAAGCGCCCGCCAGGAAGATCATCGTGACCGGGATGAGCCACCGGGCCGACACCCGGTCGGTCAACGCCCCCATGCCGATTCCGGCGAGGCTGGCGCCGACCACCTGGGGGAGGAACATCAATGCCGCTTCGGCCGATGACATGCCGGCTTCGCCTAGCAGGGAGATCTGATGGAAGTTCAACGCCGTTGACAGCATCCCATTGGAGGCACTGCCGGCCAGCAGGATCCAGAACCCGACGGTGCGCAGCGCCTCGGCCCGCGTCATCGAAGGTCGGCTCGGCGTCGGAGTGCCGTCGACCTCGGTGGTGACGGTGCCGTCCGGGACCTGGCCCACGTCGGCGGGGTAGCTGACGATGCCCCATCGGGCGATCGGCACCACTATCACCAGGATGGAGATGCCGGCGACGATCCAGGCGGTGCGCCAGCTGTAGGCGTTGATCACCAGGTTGAGAAACACCGGCGTCAGCGCCATCAGCGCCCCGGAGATCGTGGCGAAGAGCCCGAGAGCGAACCCGCGTCTGCGATCGAACCAGTGGGTCACCGCGACCGTGCTCGCCAGGGTCAACGATCCCTGCCCAAGCAAGCGGATGAAAGTGAAGCCGGCCGCCAGCGTGATGAAGTTACCGATCCCGCTCATCGCGACCAGTGCCGCGGCGAAGCCAACCCCAATGGCCGTGATCGCGGGTCGGACCCCAATCCGATCGATCCAGCGCCCCACCGCGGGCATCGTGATAGCGCCCAGCATGGTGCCGATCAGGTAAGCGGTGCTGACTTCGGACCGGGTGAGGCCGAGATCACTGATGATGTGGTCGATGAAGACCGAAACCCCGATGGTCTGCCCGGGACCGGTGAGCGCCGCGGTGACCGTGGCGAAGGCCAGCATGCGCCATCCGAGGAACTTGGCGGGGCGCGCGGTGGTGGACTCGGCGGGGGCAGGCATCGGAGGAGCCTAGGCCGACACGGCGGGTCACCGATCGGCTCCCTAGTCTCCGATCATGAGCGAGACGAAGAGACAGCGCATCAGCCAGGGGAGCACCTTCGAAGAGACCATCGGATACTCGCGCGCCGTTGTGGATGGCCGCTGGGTGTTCGTCGCCGGAACAACCGGATACGACTACTCGACCATGACCATCTCAGACGATGTCGTCGAGCAGGTGCATCAGGCGCTGGCCAACATCGACGGCGCCCTACGGGCGGCCGGAGCATCGGCGGCCGATGTCGTCCGGGTCAGGTATTACCTCCCCGACCCGGCCGATTTTGAGCCCTGCTGGCCGGCGCTGCGCCGGTACTTCGGTGAGGCCCGGCCGGCGGCGACCATGCTGGTGGTCGGCCTGGCCGACGAGCACATGAAGATCGAGATCGAAGTGACCGCTCTCAAGCCGGAGGCCTAGCCTCTGTCCGGTGAACCCGGAGCGCATCCCGATCGTCGCCGCCGACGGCCACCGTTACACGGTTGCGGCCTATCCGCTCGAGGGCGCACCCGCTGTGGTGCTGGTGCTGCCGGCCATGGGCGTCGAGGCGGCGTACTACGGGCCCGTCGTCGAGCGCATGGTTGCCGCCGGGCTGGGGGTGGTGACCGCCGACTGGCGGGGCCACGGCCTGTCCGAAGTGCGAGCCCGGCGCGGCGTGGACTACGGCTATCACGAGTTGGCAAGTGTCGACCTGCCGGCAACCCTCGCCGCGGTGGGTTCGAGATTCCCCGGGACGCCGATCGTGGCGCTGGGGCACAGCCTCGGGGGTCAGATCGCCTGTCTCCATGCCGCCGCCCATCCCGGAGGGCTGGCCGGGATCGCCTTGATCGCGTCGTGCACCGTCCACTACTCGGGTTGGCGCTTTCCCCTCAATCTCGCGATCTTCGTGCGCACCCAGACGGCCCGGTCACTGGTTGCCCTGGCCGGCTACTTTCCGGGGAAGCGGGTCGGATTCGCCGGTCCTGAGGGCAAGCAGCAAATGCTCGACTGGGCAAGGAACGGGCTCCACGGTCGGTACGAGATCGCCAATAGCCCGTTTGATTTCGAATCGCTCCTGGCGGGCGTGGAGATCCCGATTCTGGCCATGACGCTACAGGGCGATCACTATGCGCCGGCGGCTGCGACGCAGAACCTTCTCGACAAGATGCCGGCGGCCCCCGTCACCCGGCGCCACTTCACCGCCGCCGACATGGACGAATCCCGACTGAATCATCTGCGCTGGGCGCGCGATGGCCGGCCGGTTGCCGACACGATCCGGTCGTGGGTCGACGAGAATCTGAGTTGAGATGAGCTTCGTGATGATCTATCACATCGCCACCGAGCCCGCCTGGGGGCGTCGATCCGACGTCTACGCCCCGGATGGATGGCGACGCGAGGGTTTTGTGCACTGTTCCACCGAAGAACAGGTGGTGCGGGTTGCCAATCACCTCTTCGGGGGGCGCCACGATCTGGTGCTGCTGCACATCGACCCGGCACGCCTTGGGGCACTTGTGGTGTGGGAAGACACCGAAGGCTCCGGCGAAGACTTCCCCCACGTCTACGGGCCGATCGAGACGGCTGCCGTCGTCACCTCCGAGCCGTTCTCCTGTGGGCCCGAGGGCACGTTCAATTGGTGGACGGGTCCGAGTTAGCTCAGCCGCCGCTGAGCTGCCGGTCGAAGCAGCTGGCATACAGATCCGGATCGGCCGCGATCGCCGCGTCGGTGACTGCGGTTTCGGGGCCCCGGCCCGAGGCGCTGGGCTGAACAGTGCCGAGCTCCACGCCGAGGCCGGCCTCGACACACGAGACGACGCCGTCGTAGAAAGCGGCGTCCTCTTCGGGAGTGGGCCCGTGCTGCTCATCCCACGCCGCCTCAACGGGGCCCAAGTGAATCGTTATGCAGGCGTTGACGATGGCGTCGAGGTTGTCGCCGCCCGAGGCCCGGTAGCGGGGGACACCACTCTGGTCGAACTCGACCGAGAACTCGGCCCCCGCTTTGTCCACGCATCGCTCCACGGCACCCAGCGCGGACCGAAACTCCGCATCGCTGACGATGCCGTCGTCGAGGATCTCGTCGGGTGTTGGCACCGCAGAGCCACCGCCACAGGCGGTGAGGAGCAGGAACAGGGCCCAGGGCCAGCGCAGTCCGCCAGTATCGCAGAGCGAAACGGCCGGGCTGGGGGGCCGCATTGGACAGTAGGCGAACCGGCCGGCCAAACGGTAGGGCAGTGCGCGAAGCGAGCTGCCCTACGTTGCCGGCGGTGTCGTTGACGCATCTAGGTCGACGCAACGCCTGGGTCAGAGGATGTCGACGAGACCTCTGTGGAGTTCCTTCAGGTGGGCCTGTGACCACCTGGCGAGCTCCTCGAGGACCGGCCGGAGGGCTTCACCTTTCGCAGTCAGCCTGTAGGCGTTGTTCCGGGCTGCACCCTCCGGGTTGGTGCGCTCGATGAGACCGAGGCTCGTGAGCAACTTCAGCCGCGACGCAAGGATGTTGGTCGCAATGTGCTCGGGCGACTCACGGAACTCAGAGTAGGTGCGCGTACCGTGGCTGATGAGGTCACGGATGACCAAAAGCGACCACTTGTCGCCGAGAAGGTCGAGTGCCGAGCTGATCGGGCAGACCGAACGCCACTCGATATCTTCGGCTCCGTCGCTCATGCCTTCGCTCCCTCAGCCCGAGATCGCGGCCGCCATGTCCTTGACCGAGGTCTCCACCGGCGTCGGTTCCCAGCCAAGCACTTCGAAGGTAGCACTGTTGTCGAGCGCAACCCTCTTGCCGATCATCGGCAGCATTCCCTTGACGTCGCGATTGAACAGGCTCATGAGCTTCAGAAGGAAGGTCGGCGCCTTGCGCGTGGAGACCTTGGCGTGGCCGGCATCCTTGAGAATCTGCGCCATCGCGATCATCTCGATCGGTTCAGCCGTCGCGGCGATGAATCGCTGTCCCGCCGCTCCGTCGGCCGTCATGGCCGTCACGTGCAGCTGGGCCACGTCTCGGACGTCGACCATGCTCAACGCCATGTCGGGAAGCATCGGCATCTTGCCATTGATCATGTCGGTCATCATCGTGACGCTCTGTCCGTCGATCTCCGCGCCGAGCGAGGGTCCGAACACCCCCCCTGGATTGATGACTGCCAGCTCCATGGCGCCGCCTTCCGCGATGTCCCATGCGGCGCGTTCGGCGAGGGTCTTGCTCTTCGAGTACGCGCCGATCTCCGCCTCGTGGTCCGACCAGGCCTCGGGACCGTGTCGGCCGCCGTGCTTGCCTGCGATCATCGACAGAACCGACGACGTGAGCACGAGGCGCCTCACACCGGCCTTCTGAGCCGCAGCAACAACACGCTTCGTCCCATCCACCGCGGGTCTGATGAGCTCGCTCTCGTCCTTGTGGTGGCCCAGTACGAAGGGAGACGCAACATGCACGACGAACGCGCAGCCCTGTACCGCTTCATCCCAGCCATCGTCAGACAGGAGGTCCGCCTGCACGAAGCTCAGCTTGTCGACCGGAGCAACCTTCGCGATCGCGGCCTTCGTAGCTTCGACTTTGGCCAGGGAACGGACGGTACCAACGACCTCGTACCCCTGGTTCAGCAGTTCGGCGCCACAGTGTTGTCCGATGTAGCCGGTGATGCCGGTCAGCAAAACGCGTTCACTCATGTCGAATCCTCTCGCGGGAGATCAAGTTCGGGTTGACTTGCGAAGTGCAACCTAGCGCCTAACTTGCGAAGTGCAACTCATGAGGCGATTCGCCGACGCTCGGCTTGGGCGATCGTCAGCTCCAGATCTGGCTTTGGGCCGATCACGGCCATACTGGTGGTCATGGATCCTGCGGCAAGGCGAGGTGGCGGCCGGGCTGTGCCGCGGCCCGCATCCCGGCATCGGCGATTCGCGGTCGCGTGAACCAAAGTGCGCTTGATCAGGACTCGAACCTGTGAGCTACTCGAACCTATCGAGCAACAGCCGAGAGCGGCCATGCGTGCCCGACGCCGAGTCGACGATCCCTCAAGGGGAAGCCCCGATCCGTCGACGATTGACGAAGGCAGCCGGTCCCATGCGAGGAGGCGCGCCGATGAAACGCCTGATCCCATTGCTGGTCTTGGCGGTCGCACTGAGCGGCTGCACCGTCCGGTTCGATTCCCGCGTCGAGGTCGACGCAGACGAATCAGGTACTTTCGCGCTCGAGATCTCACTCGACGAGGAGTTCCGGGAGATAGCCGCCGAGTCCGGTGGAACGTCAGAATTTGGGCTGACTGAGGGCCTCGAGGACGTCCCGGCCGGTTGGAACGTGAGCGAATTCACCGACGGTGAGTTCGAGGGCTTCCGCATCGCGGCGCCCTTCGACGACTTCGCCGATCTCGACCGGCGCCTCGCTGAGTTGGCGGCGACCGCAGACGCCGACTCGCCCGCACCGGTCTTCATCGAGACTTCGGGACTCACCCGCGACGGGGACCGGTTCGTGTTCAATTCACAACTCACAGGTCTCGAGGACGGGCTGACCGATCTCGGAGGCGACTCGGGCGACTTCACCCTCGAGGGACTCGACCCGGCGACGCTCTTCAGCCAAATCTTCCAGATCAGATTCGTCGTCACCCTCCCCGGAACGATCGGGTCGAACAATGCCGATTCGGTCGATGGCAACACCCTCGTTTGGGACATCGGCTTCGACGACGAGGGACGCAACCTGGAAGCCGTCTCCGACATCGGTGGTGGCGGGGGTCTCCCCATCGTTCTGATTCTGGGGCTCGTCCTCGCAGCTGCGATCATCGGGTTCGTCCTGTACCGGGCGAACCGGCGGAGGCGCCGGCCGGAGCCGGTGTGGATGGGCGGCGCGACAACCTCGCTCACCTCCACTACCAGCGAGGATCTCGGTGCCGACCCGTTCGCGAGGGCTGCCGACACCGCAGGCGGATCGGGCGGGGACACACAAGTGGTCGACTGAGCTCTAGCGCGGCTCCAAGCGGGGCCGACACAATGCGTTCGCGGCTCGGCGCACGCGCTAGAGGCAGTAGCGCATCTCAGCGAATCGGTTCCGCAGCTTCAAGACTTTCTCTCGCCATGCCCCGCGCGGTCGCGATTCTCCTTCTCTCACGATGGCGGCCATCAATGTTGCCAGCTCTGCGAAATCTGACTCCTTCATCCCGTACCGAGTCATTTCCTGAACGCCCATCCGGATTCCGCTGGCGGCGGTGAAACTCAGGTCGTCGTAGAGCCCCTGCGAGTTGGTGATGATGTTGTTCTGCTCGAGAAGGTCGGCGAGCCGCCCACCCTCGGCACGGGCGCCACGGAGCAAGACTTGATGCGTGTCGGTGAAGCCGCGGGCTGCATCGCCTTCGATGAAGAGACCCTCGCCGCTCAGCGCCGTTGCCAACGCCCGGGCGTTGGCAACTACCTGGCGTGGGTACCGATCCCGGTACTCGAGCATCTCGTAGGTGGCGCCGAGCATCCCGAGCAGCGTTCCCAGGTGATGGTTGCTCACATGACCGGGGAAGGTTCGGCGCTCCACGTGCCGCCAGAAGCTCTCGAAGGCTGATCCGGGCTCGATGTTGCTCAAGATCACTCCGCGTTGCGGCCCGAAGTAGGTCTTGTGGGTCGAACCGGTCACCACGTCGGCGCCCTCTGCCAAGGGATCCTGGAAAACCGGCCCCAGCAGCCCGAGAACATGGGCCGCGTCATACATGATGAGGGGCCGTTCCGGATTGTCGAAGCCGTAGTGCTGGTGAATGAACTCGGCGATCTCCGCAACGGGCTCGGCGTGAATGATCACACTGCGACCAAAGACGATCAGATCGGGATTGGTGGCGGCGATCAATTCCCGGGCCGCCTTGATGTCGATTGCATACGGGAGGTCGGTGCGCAGCGGGAAATGCTCCACGGCAGCGCGCTCTGTCCGCGGGTCGATCGCGACGTAGTTCTTGAGGGCACCGCCTATTTGAGCGCTGAGGTGGCCCCCCTTGCTCAGGTCGTGAACGAGAACCGGTGCCAGCAACTCGGGCGACTGGCGGCTGCGGAACCGATTGCGGAATTGCTTCAACGCGTCGTATACCGCGTCATTTGCCATCTGCCCGCTGATCACCCGCGGCTCGACCTGGCTGCACCGGAAGAAGGCGCGCAGCGCGGCACGAAGCTCCTCCTCCTTCTCCATGATGAAGCCGGTGCCTTGGTAGTAACGCACCTCGGCGGCGTTGGGCCCGAGCGCCATCAACCGGTTGTGCTCGTTGTAGCGCCCGGCCGGATCCGCCCGGCACAACTCGTCGACAAACGCTGACGTCGACTGCTCGGAGGGGATCAGGTTGATGCACTCCTCCCGTCGCCAGCGTGTATTGCCGCGGCTGTCTTCCCTGAGCCGATTCGCCAGCTCCACCACGGAACCCGCTGCGAGTGTTTCGCCAGGCTCCACGCCCTCGAAGCCCAAATAGGGGCGGGCATACGGAGCCGTAGACCAGACGTTCTTCTCGACGAGTTCGGCATTGCTGGTGCGTCCCTTGCCGTCAACGACCTCGAACACGATCGGGATGTCGGTGCGGTACCGGATATCGGAGCGAATGAGCGCAAGTCCGATGGGTCGCAGCGCATGTTCCTCGGTGGGAACTGCGGCGATTCCGGCTCCGTCGAACTGCGCAAACGGAACACTCGTTCCCGAGGTCACGTAGCCGACCGGCTCGCCGTTGAGGAAGATCTCGTATCCGGCGCGCAACGGCTTGCGGCCGTCGAACACGGCAATCGACTGCACCAGATGGGTCAGGCGGCGATCCCCTGCCGGCGTGTCCAGTTCATCGCGCTTGATCAGCTCGTACTCGACGCGCTGCCGGGCAAGATCGGCCTGGCCGATGAACTCGTCGGGGTGGGCTCGCACTCCCCAAGACGCCAGCGAATTGGCGAAGATCGGAATGGCGTTGCCGTTGATGTCCTCGCCGAGTTCGTGACCGTATAGAGGAAGACCTGACTCGAGACGCAAAGAATCACGTGCCCCGAGGCCAACCGGCGCCGCTCCTGCCGCCACCAACCGCTCCCACAACTCGACGATGTGGTCCCGGTCCGGGAACAGCTCGAAGGCGGTGCTCTCGCCGGTGTAACCGGTGCGGGCGATGATCAACGGTCTGTCGAAGACGTCGGCGACGGCCAAGCGATTGCGTTTACCTTCCGGCAGCTGCACGCCTTCCAACGCGGCAACCAGGGCATCGGTTGCGGCGGGACCCTGGAGCGAGATCATGCCGAGCTCGTCGCTGACATCGGCCATCACCGAACCGTGACGGTTGTGGGCTGCGATCCACTCCCAGTCCTTTGTGCGGTTGCCGGCGTTGACCACAAGGAGGTAGTCGTTGTCGTCTATCTGGTACAGGTAGGCGTCGTCGATAGCGCCGCCGCTCTCGTTGGCAATGTAGGTGTAATGCGCCTCCCCAGGGCGAAGGCCCCTTGGGTCGTTGGTGAGCACGTAGCTGAGGTGGGCCCGCGCCGCGGGTCCCGTGAACCTGAACCGTCCCATGTGACTCACATCGAAGAGCCCGGCTTGACGTCGGGTGGCGAGATGTTCGGCGAGAATGCCGGTTTCGTACTGGACCGGCATCTCCCATCCCTCGAAGTCCACGATCGTGGCCCCATCGCTTTCATGCCAATCGAAGAGGGGGGTTCGATGCGGCCGCGGCGCGGCTGCTTCAGCCACTGGGAGGTGTCCCTGTGCCAAGAGCGCCCGACGAAGCATCCATCGCCCCCGAGATTACCAGTGGTGCCAGGACGCACCCGGTGCGATCCGCCGGCGCGTCGCGGGTGCGACTCTCACCGGCGCTTCCGGGCGCGGTTGAGCCGATCGGTAGGGGCGCAGCTCCGGCGGCAAGCGAGTTGGCCGAGGCTGGATTCATTTTGTGCGCGCTTCGTCGATACTGTCTCTCTGATGTGGGATCACCCGGACTTCGACGACGGCGAAGGTGACTGGGAGCCGTTGCGGCTTCGCCGGGCTCGTCCGATTCGCTTCCTGGCGATCCTCGTTGTCATCGCAATGGTGCTGGCGCTCGTGATACCCGTGCTGCTGCGCTCGCTGCAGGACGACGAGCCGGACGAGACGCGACCCGACGGTGTGCGCGCCGCCATCGTCGTAGAGCATCCGTCGATGACCTCCGCGACATGATGTGCGTCTTCTGCGCGATCGTTGCCGATGACGAACCGCGGAGTGCCGTGTTCGAGGACGACCTCGGCCTCCGAATTCGATCCGACCCACCGCCGGCACGCCGGACACTCGACGCCCAAGCAGCCGAGATCAGCGAACTGCTCTAGAGGTCGGCGGCCCAAGCCGGGCCGCGTCATTCCCTCACCGAGATCGCCGCTATGGACTCGCCTCCCACGACAGCGTCACCAGGGTGCGCTCGGCGGGGCCAAGCAGGAACCACTCGCCGTCCCGGACGATGTCCGCTTGGAGCAGCCGCTCCAGCTCCGCGGTCCGTTCCCGGGGCAGCACGAGGCGGCGCCGCTGGTACTCGACGAGCTCGTCGAAAGACGAGAACCGCAAACTGCCCGGTCCCGACCATTCCCGCCGCGTGGGCGCCACCCCGAGCTCCTCTTCGATGATGGCGGCCAGATCCCCGGCGGTGGGTCCGCCGGGCCGCTCGAGCTGATGCAACGCGCGGTAGTACGGCGCCAGACTCTGCCATGGGTGATGCGGCGTCATCTCCACGACAACGGCCCGACGGGCGGCCGCATTCAGGGCAGCTAGGAACGGCCCGACGTCCGCCACGTCGTACACGACGTTGGCGCACATGGCGACGTCGTGACGGCCCGCCTCGACGGCCGCCTCGGGCCACGACCCCTCGATCACAGCGACATCAACACCCCAGCGCGCCGTCTGGCGGCGCAAGCCTGCAATCATGCCCGGATCGCGCTCAACGACGGTGAGCCGATATCCCTCCCGGGCCAGCGGCAGCGAAGCGCGGCCCGTACCGGCTCCGACGTCGAGCACCGTCCCCCCGTCGGGAACCAGGTCGCGGACGATGGCCGCGGTCACAGACTCCGGCTCATCCTCGGCAGCCGCCCGAAGCCGCTCCCACAGCTCCGCCGGCCACTCGTAGGGTGAGTCCGGCACAGCATCGAGCAACTCCTGCGGGATCGCCCACGCCTCCAGTTGCTCGCGCCAGCGGCCAGCCCTACTCAAGTTTCGAGCAGCTTCTTCTGCGGCGGACCATCAGGACTAGGAAAGTATGGCGCGCTCAAGCTCACAAGGCGGGGAGCCCTCAGGCCCTGGCGTTCACGGCCGCCTGGGCCGCGGACAGCCGGGCGATGGGTACCCGGAAGGGCGAGCACGACACGTAATCGAGTCCCAACTCGTGGCACAGGGCAATCGAGCGGGGGTCTCCCCCGTGCTCGCCACAGATCCCAACCTCGAGGTCCGGCCGAACCCCCCGGCCGGCTTCGACGGCCTGGCGCATGAGCTTGCCCACGCCGTTGCGGTCCAGGGTGGCGAACGGGTTGTCCTCGAGGATGCCTTCCTGCAGATAGTCGAGGAGGAAGCCGGACTCGGCGTCGTCACGACTGATCCCGAACGTCGTCTGCGTGAGGTCGTTCGTCCCGAAGGAGAAGAACTCCGCGTACTCGGCGATCTCGTCGGCGGTCAGTGCCGCCCGCGGGATCTCGATCATCGTCCCGAACATGTAGGAGACTTCGATCCCCTCCTCTTCCATGACCGCCTTCGCCTCGGCCTCGAGGGCGGCGCGCTGCCGGGACAGCTCGTTCACGTGGCTCGTGAGCGGAATCATCACCTCGGGATGGACGTCGACTCCGTCGCGGGTCACCGCACATGCCGCCTGGAAGATCGCCCGTACCTGCATCCGCGTCAGGTCGGGGAGCATGATTCCGAGGCGCACACCGCGCGTCCCGAGCATCGGATTCGCCTCGTGGAGGGCCTCCACCCGGGCGAGCATGTGCTCCTCTTCGGCGACCTGGCCGAGAAGCTCCTCGACCTCATCGAGCGTGGCGGCATGAGACAGCCGGATCTTGTGGTCCGTCAGGAGCCGTGTCAGGGTTCGCTGCTCGGGGAGGAACTCGTGGAGAGGCGGGTCGATGAGCCGGATGATCACGGGGAGCCCGTCCATAGCCCGGTAGAGGCCCTCGAAGTCGCCTCGCTGGAGCGGGAGCAGCGCTTCGAGCGCCTCGCGGCGCTCGGTGGGCGATTCGGCCATGATCATCTTCTGGACGATCGGGAGCCGCTCACTCTCGAAGAACATGTGCTCGGTTCGGGTGAGTCCGATGCCCTGCGCCCCGTATGCCCGGGCCCGCTCGGCGTCGACCGGATAGTCGGCGTTGGCGCGCACCTCGAGTTCCCGGAGCTCATCTGCCCACCCGAGCAGCTTCATGAGCCAGGGATCCTCGATGTCGGGCACGATCGTGTCGAGCTTGCCGAGGTACACGTCGCCGCTCGTCCCGTCGAGCGAGATCCAGTCGCCCTCTTCGACCTCGACCCCGTCGACGTCCATGCAGCGGCTCGCCAGGTCGATCTGCATCTCTGCTACCCCCACGACCGCCGGTTTGCCGAATTGGCGGGCAACCAGCGCGGCATGGCTGGTGCGCCCGCCGCGGCTCGTGAGGATCCCATTGGAGGCGAGCATTCCGTGCACGTCGTCCGGCTTGGTCTCGGGCCGCACCATGATCACGTCCCGGCCTTCCTGCGCCCATTCCTCGGCGAGGTCGGCGTCAAAAGCGACGACGCCGACGGCCGCACCGGGCGATACGTTGAGCCCGGATGCGAGGAGTTGCGCGGTCTTCTTGGCCTCCGCGTTGAATTGCGGGTGCAAGAAGAAGTCGACCTGGTCGGGGTCCACACGCATGACGGCCTCGGTGCGGTCGATGACGTCTTCCTCGGCGAACTCGACGGCGATCCGGACCGCGGCCTGGGCGGTCCGCTTGCCGTCGCGAGTCTGGAGGAGCCACAGCTTGCCGCGCTCGACGGTGAACTCCATGTCCTGCATCTCGCGGTAGTTCGAGTCGAGAGTCCCGGCAATCGCGGCAAACTCCTCGTAGAGGCCGGGCATGTCGGTGGCCATGTCCGCCATCCGCTTCGTCGGCCGGATCCCGGCTACGACATCTTCACCTTGGGCGTTCACGAGGAAGTCGCCCTCGATCTCGTTTTCGCCGGTCGTGGCATTGCGGGACATGGCGACGCCGGTCGCCGAGTCGGCGCCCATATTGCCGAAGACCATCGTCTGGATGTTGACCGCAGTACCCAGGCCGTGGTCGATCCCTGCCGCGTTGCGGTAGTCGATGGCGCGCTTCCCGTTCCACGACTTGAACACCGCCTCCGTGGCGAGCCGGAGCTGCTCCATCGGCTCATCGGGAAACCGCACCGCGATGCCGCGGAACTCGTCGACGATCGTGCGCAGATCCTCCACCGTCAACTCGGTGTCGGTCTCGACGCCGCGACGCAAGCGCGACCGCTCGAGAACATGCTCGAAGAGCTCATCGCGCAGTCCGATCACGACCGAGCCGAACATCTGTATCAGGCGGCGGTAGGAGTCATACACGAAGTGCTCGTCGCCGGTCAGCGCCACCATGCCCTCGGCCACCTCGTCGTTGAGTCCGAGGTTGAGCACAGTGTCCATCATGCCGGGCATCGAGAACTTGGCGCCCGAACGGACCGAAACGAGAAGCGGGTTGGCAGGGTCTCCGAACCGCTTGCCCGTGTCCGCTTCGATGGAGGCGAGGGTGGCCTCGATCTGCTTCCAGGCCCCGTCGGGGAACTGCTCATCCGCATCGAGATATGCCAGGCACGCTTCGGTGGTCACAGTGAACCCGGGCGGCACCGGGACGCCGAGCCGCGTCATGTCAGCCAGGTTGGCCCCCTTCCCGCCGAGAAGCCCCCGCACTTTGTCCCAATCCCCGGCAACGTTGGCCTCGGCGACCTCGACCTCATCGAATTTGTAGACCCATTTCGTTTCGGGCATGGCTGGGGGCACTCCTGGTGAGATGATTTGCTACGGACTCGCGACTGTAGCGGGGCGGCGAGGGCTCCAAGCTCCTCATCGGCGGCCGGCAACTCTGTCAGCAGTCGGCCGTCGCGGCGAGGGCTTGGCCGGGTTCAGCCGCTCACGACTGTTTCCAGGGCAGGCCGTCGACCTTCCAGCCTTCCAGGGTGCCCCGGTGGCCGGCCGTGTCGAGGTTGCCCTCAAACCCGTGCAGTACGTTGTGGGATTTGGCGAAGCCGACCTGGGTGGCCAGCTTGGCAGCATGTACCGAGCGGACGCCGGAGCGGCATATGAAGAGAAGCTGATCGGTCGGCTGCACTCCTTCCGCGGCCAGTTGCTCGGCGAGTTGCTCGCCGGTGAGTTTGGGGTGCCACGGCACGGCAACGACCTGCTTGCCGATCCCGCTGAGGTCGGGCAGGCCGACATACGACAGTTCGACCGGCGTGCGCACGTCGATCAGCACCGTGTCGGGATTCTGCTCGAGAAGCCCGTACGCATCGACTGGAGTCACGTCGCCGGCGTAAGTCATGCGTGATTCCCTTCGGTGGGCAGGCGGTAGGTGAGTGGTGGTTCGGAGGCGATCATATAGCTCGTCGAGATCGGGGGACGATACGGGCCGATCGTCGCGCGTGTCAACGGGAACGCCTTCGGCGTTCCTCGGGAGTTGCTGCGCAACTCCTGGGAACGGGTATCGCGGTCTGCGTGCGGTCGGTCCCGAATAGGCCTGACGTTCCGCGATCTCGGAGATCCGTTCCTTCAGCCACTCCGTGAGTTCGCCGCGGTCGAATGCGATGTCCTCGTTGTCGAGTCGGATCACAGTGAATCCTCGCGACTCCAGGTAAGAGGTGCGGGCGGTCTCGTCGCGGTGGTCGTGCGACTCGCCGTCGACCTCGAGTACCACCCTTGGGTTCAGACAGGCAAAGTCGGCGATCCAAGGTCCGATCGGGACCTGACGGCGGAATCGGTAGCCGAGCTGATGTCGACGGATTCTGGACCAGAGCGCGGCTTCGGAGATCGGCATTTGCTTGCGATTGTCCTTGGCGAGCTGTCCGGCGCCGCCAT
>CAMYJM010000001.1 GCA_947258635.1 uncultured Acidimicrobiaceae bacterium | reverse complement strand
GGCGGAGACAGTACGCCTGAATCGCGTCGACATTCGCATCAAAGTTGCGACGGAACCGCCGATCGGCAGCGTTCACGGACATATGGACTCATGGTAGCGCGCCATTGATGGTACATGTCCGGAGGCTGACAGCGGCGACGTGATTCTTGTGTTCAGAATGCTGAGATCCCGTCTCCTATGGCCGGATCCGGACATGTCCATGTGAGCGAGGCCGTTGCGGGGCCCGTTCAGGACAGTGGGGACCGTCCCTTATGGAGGGCCGATATCGGCCCTCCACCCGCGTCTGCCGGTATTCGGACAACGGTCGTCGTCTAGCGGCGTGCGGCGGGGGACGATTCGCCTTCGAGATCCGGGACCGTGGTCTCCAGGTTGCGAATGGAGGGCAGGTTCCATGCGACGGCGACGATTGCGACCGTGAACAGGCCGGCGAGCACGAACATGAGGCCGATGCCACGCCCCGGGCCGGAGCCGATGACCGCCCCCAGGCTTGCGGTGGCGTCGGCCATCAGCGGCTCGAACACGCGGTCGGCCAGGGTGCCGGCGAGCAGGAAGGCGATGGGCGCCGCCGAGATCGCCGAAATCTGACGGATGGCGAACACCCGTCCCTGCAGTGATGGGGGGACCTTCGATTGCCAGATCGACTGGCTCGACCCACCGGCGATGGGGTGGGTGGCGTTCATGAGGACGATGCCAAAGACCACTAGTGAGATCGACGGCCGCAGGCCCATGAGCAACAAGCCGACGCCCATGGCCAGGATCGGAAGGTAGATCCCCCTAACCCGGTTCTTCGGTCCACCCCACAGCGTCAGCGCCAGACTGCCGGCGACGATGCCGCCGGCCCCGATCGAGACGATGATGCCGGCGGCCTGTTCACTGGTGATGTACAGAAGCAGGGTGATCAGCAGGACGCCTTGGAACTCAAACTCGAAGTTCACGACGACAAAAGACAGCATGAGGATCAGCAGGGCCCGCTTCTCCACCACGAAGTTGAGCCCCTCCTTGGCTTCGAGGAGCAGGCCGCGGACGCCCCGGCCGATGCGCTTGCTGGGCTCGGCGGCGGGGAAGCGGACCCGCAGCAGCGTGGCGACGGCGACGTGGAAGGTGACGAAGTCGACAACGAAGAGGATTGTGAGCCCCGACCAGACAACGACAACTGCCGCGATCGTGGGGGCGGCCACTTGGCCGATGCTTCCGGCCAGCTGCACCATGCCCGACGCCCGGGCGTAGTGGTCCGGCTCGACGAGCAGCGTCGTTGCCGCCGAATAGGCGGGGAACTGGAAAGCCGAGAACAGCCCGCTGAACGACAAAGTCAGGTACAGGTGCCATATCTCCAGGTTGCCGGTCACCAGCAGCAACACCGTGGCCAGCGTCCCGACGGCGGCGCCGCCGTCGGCCAGGATCATGGCCCACCGGCGGTCCCAGCGATCGATCAGCGCGCCGGCAAACGGTGACACCAGCAACATCGGGAGCCGGGCGGCGAGCACGATGAGCGCCAACTGGGTGGCCGATCCGGTTTCGACGAACACCCAGATTCCCAATCCGAAGGCCGTCATGGCCGAGCCGAGGTTGGACACCAACTGGCCCATCCATACGACCCCGAAGGTGCGGGCGCCCGGAGCTTTGAGGAACTCTCTCACAGAAACTGCTTTACCAGATTAGTTTTATGATAAACTATATACCAGAAAACGTCATGTGAGAAGATGGGGTCGTGGGAGACGAACACCAACCGATCTGGCGCCGGGCGGCTACTCACACGCTGCACACCTCGCTGATCCTGAAGGCATCGCTCGAAGAGCGCCTCCAGCGAGAGACCGGACTGCTGCTGGCCGACAGCGAGGCGCTGCTGCACCTGGAGATGGAAGGGTCGCTGCTGCGGATGTCTGAGATCGCACATCGCCTGATCCTCAGTCGAGGTGGGACCACCAAGGTCGTCGACCGGCTCGAGGAGATGGGGCTCGTGGAGCGCCAACCCGACCTGGACGATCGCCGGGCCACCATCGTGTCCATTACCGCCGCCGGCCGCACGGCGCGGGCCGACGCCCGTCGAGTGATCGACGCCATCCTCGAAGAGATGTGGGCGGCTCACCTCACCGACGAAGAAGCCCGGCTCCTCGTCGACATCATGGACCGCGTAGCGAAAGCGAACCGCGGCGAGGGCCACTGAGCCGGCACGATGCCTTCAGGCGCTCGGGATTACCCGGGATTCCGCGGCCCCCGGCGCCAGTGTGATGTTCTCCTCGAAGTGGGTTATCACGAGATCGGGGCCCTCCCGCAACGTGTATGTGGCAGTGTCGCCGGCAATGTCCACTTCGAGCTTGCGGCCCCGGAGTGCCAGAGGGAACCGCAGGCGTTCCAGCCCCGCAGGCAAGTCGGGCCGGAAGCTCAGCCGGCCGCCGTAGTCCCGCATTCCGGCGAACCCATAGACGAACACCATCCACGAGCCGCCCATAGCCGCGATGTGGGGGCCGTCGGCGACGTTGCCGGCGATGTCGGCGAGGTCCATCAGAACGGCGCTGCGCCCATACTCCGTCGCCTTGTCCATCTCGCCGATCTCGGCGGCGACGATGCTCTGCACTGACGCCGACAGCGATGAGTCGCCGGTGGTGAGTGGGTCGTAGTAATCGAAGTTGCGTCGCTTCACGTCGGCGGAGAAGGCGTCGCCCTGCAGGAACATCGCCAGCACAACATCGGCCTGCTTGATCACCTGGTGCCGGTAGATCGTCAGCGGGTGGTAGTGCAGGAGCAGCGGATAGTGGTCGGCGGGTGTGTTCTCGAAGTCCCAGACGGCGCGTTCCAAGAACCGCGCAACCTGGAGGTGAATACCCATCTCATCGTCGTACGGGAGGTACATGGCGTCCGCCGCCCGCTGCCAATCCGCGATCTCCGACTCGGCCAAGCCGGTGCGCGCCACCAGCGCCCGGAATCGGTCCGGATCCGCGTCCCGCAGAGACACCACCGTGGCGGCCGCATACCGCAGGTTGCCGCGGGCCATGAGGTTCGTGTAGAGGTTGTCGTCCACGACCGCCGTGTACTCATCGGGGCCGGTGACCGCGTGGATACAGAATTGCCCGTCTGCTCGTGCGGAGAAGAACCCGAGATCCCGCCACATGCGGGCCGTCTCGACGAGCATCTCGACACCCTCGTTGTAGAGGAGCTCGGTGTCACCGGTGGCGTCGACGTACTTCTCGAGGCCGTACATGATGTCGGCGTCGATGTGGTACTGCGCCGTTCCGCCCGGGTAGTACGCCGAGGCCTCCGCGCCGTTGATCGTGCGCCAGGGGAACAACGCCCCCCGCTGATGGAGCTCCCGGGCCCGCTCCCGGGCCTTGTCCAGCATCCCGTGACGGAACCGGAGCAGGCCTGCGGCGATGTCCGGTGAGGTGTAGATGAGAAACGGCAGCACATAGATCTCGGTATCCCAGAAAGAGTGACCCTCGTATGCTTGGCCGGTGACGCCTTTGGCCGCCACTCCGGAACCATCGGCGCGTCCGGCCGCCTGGATGAGCTGGAACAGATTCCAACGGATCGCCTGCTGGAATTCGCCCGCAGGGCGGCCCAGCAACCCGGGATCGTCCGCAACCTGGATGTCGCTGCGCCGCCAGAAGTCGTGCAGATAGTCCCGCTGTCCGGCGGCCAGCGCGTCGAACCCGAGCCCAACCGCCTGATCCAACGTGCCGTCGGCCAGGTCGCACAGCTCATCGATCGGGGTGGCGGGGGCGGCGTGATACGACAGGTACTTGGTGATCGCGATGGGCTCACCCTCGAGGGCGGCAACGGCGAAGGCCACCTCGCCGAGGTCGTCGGCGCAGGTGGCAACGGCACGGTGGGAAGCCGCCGTCTCGATGACGTGGTCGGCCCCGCAGGCCAGGGTCATTGCGCTGCGGCGCGTTTGGTAACCCAGCGTCACCCGCCGCCCGGACGAGTACGCCCGCTGCGCCACCAGCGGCTGCTCTCGGAATCCAGGTGCTTTGCGGGGATCGGTGTTTTCGACGGCAGCGTCGGCCGCCGCTGCCAGGTGGGACGAGATGCCGACCGCGGCCGACGCATTGAGCACCGTCACCTGATAGGAGATGGCCGCCAGATGGCGATGCCGGAATGACACGAGGCGCCGCGACTCGACCAGCACCTGCTTGCGTGCCGATGTCTCCCACACCACGCGCCGGTCGAGGGTGCCGGCCCGCAAATCGAGCGTGCGTTCGAACTCCAGCAGGTGGGCGGTGCGGAGATCGAGCGGCTCATCGTCGACGGTCAGCTCGAGGATCGTGCCGCCGGGGACGTTGAGCATGGTCTGTCCGGTGCGGGCATACCCGTAGGCCGTCTCGGGGTACAGGATCGGCCACGTCTCGTGGAACCCGTTGACGAAGGTGCCGCTCTGATGGACCGGGGCGCCCTCCTCGAAGGTGCCTCTTATCCCGAGGTAGCCGTTGCCCAGCGCGAACAGCGTCTCGGCCCGGGGGAGATGTGGTTCGGAGAACCGGGTCTCGATCAGCTTCCATTCGTCGATGGGATAGACGGACTCGGGCGGTCGGGCTATCTCACGCCTGATCAACCGCGTCCTCCTCATCGAGCAGTTCCCCCAGATCGGCCACGACGACGTCGGCGCCACCACCGTGCAACGCCTCGGGGTCGCCATGGCGATCGACCCCGATGACCAGGCCGAAGCCGCCCGCCCGGCCCGCTTGCACCCCCGACACCGCGTCCTCGACAACCACCGCTCGCTGAGGGTCGACCCCGAGCCGGCGGGCGCCCTCGAGGAAGGTATCGGGCGCCGGTTTGCCCGGCAGCCCGAGTTGAGCCGCCACGATCCCATCGATCCGGATCTCGAACAGATCGGCGATGCCGGCGACGTCCAAGACTCGCTCGCAGTTCTTGCTGGCCGACACCACCGCGATGGCCAATCCCCGGGCCCGGACTTGCCGAACCCACGCTACCGACTCCTCGTAGACGTCGACGCCTTCGGTCTCCAGCAGCTCGGAGATGAGCTCGTTCTTGCGGTTGCCCAACCCGCAGACGGTTTCCCGCTCGGGGGGATCATCCGGATCGCCCCAGGGCAGGTCGATACCGCGAGATCGGAGGAAGGACTGCACGCCGTCGTAGCGCAGCTTGCCGTCCACGTGGAGCTTGTAGTCGGTGGCGATCTCAAATGGCTCGAAGGGCTCGCCGCGACCGGCAGCTCGCGCCGCCAGGTACTCGTCGAACATCCGCTTCCAGGCCGCGGCGTGGAGCCGGGCGGTGGCTGTCAATACGCCGTCGAGATCGAAGAGAACTGCGTCGAATCGGTCTCGAGTTATCTGCGGGCGCACCGGCTCTCCGATCTCTCCGGCGCATCGTACCGGTCCGCCGGATGGGCCTACCGCATGTGAGCTGCTCGCGTTGGGCTCCGGATTTCTCGCTACGCCCAGACCTCGTCGAACTTGCTCTGGTCTTCGGGAAAGGACCAGAACTCGGTCATCTTTCCATCGCGCATGTGGAAGATATGGACGGCATTGCCCTCGAAAGACACACCACCACGCGTCGCCGACTGCGCTACCAGCGCGACCCCGTGATCGTCGTTGGCGAGCATGTCGTGGATGTCGTTCTTGAAGCTGCCGCCACTTTCCTGCATCAGCCGGCCGAAGTACCCGAGCACGGCTTCCTTGCCCACATAGTCGCCCGTAAGGACGTTGTTCCCGCCGGAGTGCCACACGATGTCGTCCGACATGAGATCGCCCACGGTTGCCATGTCGCCGCTGGCGAACGCCGCATATCCGGCGCGGGCTCGTTCGAGATTGGGGTGATCGGTCACGGTTACACCTCCAGATAGCTCCCTTTGATGACAGGGAGGTCCTGATCTGAGCATACGCGGCGGCGGTCGCGTTCGTTGTGCTTAAAACGATGTAATAGGACCCGATCAAGCACAACGAACGCGATCACGCCTCCTCGATCGACTCGATCACGTGGTTGAGGAAGCGGCTGCCAGTGCTCCCGTCGATGACGCGATGGTCGAATGACAGGGCCAGCGGCAGCATCGGGGCGACGACGGGTCGGCCGTCGCGGGCGACGACCTCGTCGCGGGCCCTCCCGACGGACAGCACGGCGGTCGTCCCGTGGGGGATGATAGGGGTGCCGTAGCCGCCCCCGACGGCGCCGACGTTCGAGATGGTGAACGACTGGCCCCGCAGCTCATCGGCGCTCAGCGAGCGGCTCTGCGCTCCGGCGACGAGCCGGCCGATCTCCTTGTCGAGGGCCTCGGCACCCAGCGAGCCGGCGTCACGCACTACGGGCACCATCAGGCCGGCGGCGGTGTCGACGGCGACTCCGATGTCGTAGGAAGTGCGCACCACGAGCCGGGCACCGTCGAAGTTGGCGCTGAAAACGGGGAACTCGGCAAGCGCCGGCAGCACTGCCTGGACGAGCAGCGTCTCGATCGAGACCCCGCTGCTCTGCTTGCCCGCGAGCAAGCGGGTCGCCTCGGCGGGGCCCCATACGGTGACGTGGGGGATGTCCCGCCAGGACTGGGTCATGTGCTCGGCGATGGTGCGGCGCAACTTGGAGAGGGTTTCCCCACCGGCCGCGCCGTCTTCAGCGGCTCCGGTCGCCGCGGCAACGACGTCCTCCCTGGTGATCTGCCCGTTGCCGCCCGTCCCGGTGACCGTGTCGAGGTCGACACCGAGCTCGCGCGCCAGCTTGCGGACCAAAGGCACCGCCCTCGCCTTCCCGGCCGTCACCGTCGCTGCGGCTTCGAGAGGAGCCGTCGCCGGCACCGCCGCAGCCGCGGCGACGTCCGGTGGGTTCCATGTTTCACCTGCGGCGCCGATCACGGCCAGCAGATCACCCACGTGGATCACAGTGCCCGGTGGAGCGCCCTGGTGGAGGAGCAGCCCGGATTGGGGCGCAGGGATCTCGACTATCGCCTTGTCCGTCTCGATCTCGACAAGCGGCTCGTTGGCCGTCACCTCATCACCCGGACCGGCCAGCCAGCGGACAACTTCGGCCTCGGTGAGGCCTTCGCCAATGTCGGGCAGGGAGAGCTCGTAAGCCAAGTCAGCCCGACACGGTTTCGCGAATGGCAGACATGATGTGAGCCGGCGTGAGCAGGGCGTGGCGTTCGATCGAGAACTGCGGCCACGGCGCGTCGGTAGCGCCGAGGCGGCGCACGGGGCTGAGGAGGGAGTAGCCGCACCGTTCGCCGATCTGAGCGGCTATCTCGGCGCCGATGCCTCCGGTGCGTTGCGGTTCCTGGACCATCAGGAGACGTCCCGTCTTCTCGACGGAACGCACCACCGCCTCTTCATCCCACGGATAGACCGTCCGCAGATCAATCAACTCCACGGAGATGCCCTCCTCAGCCGCTTGCGCGGTTGCCTCCAGCGCGTGCTGAACCATTCCCCCATAGGTCACGAGTGTGATGTCGGAGCCCGTGGCGCGCATCCGCGCCGTTCCCAAAGGAATCTCGTAGTGCTCGATCGGCACCTCTTCGCGGCCCGCCCGGTAGAGCACCTTGGGCTCCAGGAAGATCACCGGGTCCGGCGATTCGATGGCGGCCGCCAGCAGTCCTTTGGCATCCCATGGCGTCGAGGGGATCACCACCGTATGGCCCGGGGCGTGGGCGAAGTAGGCCTCCGGGCTGTCGCAGTGCATCTCGTGGGCGCCGAACCCGGCGCCGTTGGGCCAGCGCACCACGATGGGGGCGGTGGCGTGGCTGCGGGAGCGGAAGCGGAGCCGCCCCAGGTGGCTGACCAGCTGGTCGAAGGCGGGGTAGACGAACCCGTCGAACTGGATCTCGGCGATAGCCCGGCTACCGGAGATACCCATCCCGATTGCGGCGCCGATGATTCCGGACTCGTTGAGCGGAGTGTCGAGCACCCGCTCCTCCCCGAAGCGCTCCTGCAATCCCTCGGTGATGCGGAACACGCCGCCGGCAAGCCCGACGTCCTCGCCGAGGATGATGGTCGTGTCGTCGCGCTCCATTGCCGCCGTCAGCGCGGCCGTGATCGCCTCGGCCATGTTCCAGCTGGCAGTGGGCCCATCCGGCGCCGGGTCGGGCCGATGCTGCCAGACCTCGTCGTCGGCGAACGTCGTCTCGGGCTCGCCGGCGCCGCGCTGCAGCGTGTTGAGCTGGCGCACCATCTGTAGCGGGATCCGGTCGTAGACGTGGCGCACAACCGACTCGCGCGGCGGGGTGGGCAGCGCTTCGAGCTTGGCCATTGCCACGTCGAAGGCGTCACCGGCCTCGGCGCGCAGGTTGTCCTCCGCCGTCTGGTCCCACAGCTCCCGCTCTTCGAGGAACGCCCGGAACCGAACCAGCGGGTCGCGGGTGCGCCACTCGGCCTCTTCAGACTCGGGCCGGTAGAGGCGGGCGTCGTCTGCGGTGGCGTGACCGCCGTAGCGATAGCACAGGGCTTCGATGAGGGTGGGCCCCTCGCCGCGGCGGGCCCGGTCTACGGCCTGGCGGGTTGCCGAGTACATGGCGAGGATGTCCATTCCGTCGACTCGATCCCCGGCGACACCGTATGCAGTCGCCTTCTGGGCGATCGTCTCGCTGGCCGTTTGCTTGGCGTAGGGAACGCTGATGGCGTACCCGTTGTTCTCGCAGACGAAAACCGTCGGCGCTTTCCAGACCGCAGCGAAGTTGAGGCCGCTGTGGAAATCGGTCTCGGACGTGGCGCCGTCGCCGAAGAAGTTGATGGTGACCACGTCCTCGCCGCGCTGGCGGGCGGCATAGGCGTGGCCGACGGAGTGGGGGAGATGGCTGGCAATCGGGATCGTGTTGTTCGCCATGCGGTAGGCGTGGACGTCCCAGTCGGCCGTGGGGATTCCCCGGTAGTACGACAGCATCACGTCGAGGGGCATGCCGCGCGTGATCTGCACGCCGTGCTCGCGGTAGGCCGGGTACACGAAGTCGTTGGGGCCCAGGGCGTAAGCGGCTCCGACCTGGGCGGCCTCGTGGCCTTCCATCATGGCGTACGTCCCGATACGGCCGAGACGTTGGGCGGCGAGGGCCCGCCTGTCGTAGTCGCGGCTCGCCGCCATCAGGCGGTACATCTCGACGTAGTCCTTGTTCTCGAGCGCCGGGAGCTCGCCGACCACCGATCCGTCGGCCGCGAGGATCCGGCGGACTTCCAGGTCGACTTCCGGCATCAGCTCAGTTCCCCGAGGGTGGCGAGGAATCGGCCGTTCTCGGCCGGGGAGCCGACGGTGACCCGAATGTGATCACCGAACTGCCGCACGATCACGCCGACGTGGAGCAGCTTCTCCGTCAGGGCGGCCGCATCGCTCACGGGTCCCATCAGCACGAAGTTGGTCTCGCTATCGATGCAGTCGATGCCGAGAGCTCGCATCCCCGCAGCCAGGTCGTCGCGCCCGGCGGTGTTCGCCTTCACCCGTTCGGCCATTTGTTCCTGGTGGCGGAGTGCCTCGCGGGCCGCGGCCAGGCTGACGTTGGTGGTGGCGAACGGCACCTGGAGGCGGCGCAGCTCGGCGAGCGTAGGGGCGGCGCCGATGGCGTACCCGATCCGCAACCCGGCCAACCCGTACACCTTGGAGAAGGTGCGCGTCACGATCACGTTCTCGCGTTCGACGGCGAGGGGAATCGCCGAGGCGTGGTTGGGCGCGGTCACGTATTCCTCGTAGGCCTCGTCGATGACGACGAGGACGTCTTCGGGAACGCTGTCGACTAGGCGGGCAACGTTGTCGCGGCCGAGGTGGGTGCCGGTCGGGTTGTTCGGATTGCACAGGTAGAGAACCGTCGTGTCGGGGCGCACCGCAGTGGCCATTCCGTCGACATCCAGGCGTAGGTCAAGGCCGATGGGAACGCGGATCGGCTCGGTGCCGGCATAGGCGGACGCGATCGTGTACATGATGAACGACTGCTGGCTGAAGACGGCACTCGTGCCGGGCCCGCCCATCGCCAGGGCCATCGACACCAGTATCGGGGTGCTGCCCGGACCTACCCAAACCTGGTCGGCATGCACGCCGTGCCGGGCCGCCAGGTCGTTGGTGAGGTTGTATGCCCCGGTATCGGGATAGCGGTGCGATTCCCGAGCCGCGGCTGCGATCGTCGCCTGAACCTCGGGAAACGGCTCCTGCGGGCACTCGTTGGAAGCCATCTTGACGATGTCGGTGACGCCGTACTCCCGCATCACCTCTTCGATGGGTTTTCCGGGCGTGTACACGCCGATCGCGCTCAGGTCTTTGCGGAATGCCGGCACTGGGTTACTCCTATCGCGGTCCCCGGATGATTCAGCTTCGGGGCCGGTCCTGTCAAGTCACCGGGTCGCTAGCGGCTCTTCGGAAAATCGCCGGCGGCGTCGACCACGGAGGGGCGACTCCACACCGCTTGGTCCACCACCGTACGGAGCGGCACGCCGGGGAGTGGCGGCTCGAACTCGACGGCGATCAGCCGGCTGACGCGCAGGTAGCCGGCAGTATCGAACTCCATCTCTTGAAGGAAGGAGCCGATCCCCGGGTGCTCGTACTCGACGGCGACCAGAACCGAGCCGTCCGCCAACTCAGCCGTCTCCAGATCGAGGCCACCGACGATCTCGATGAGCGCGGCCCGCAGCGCCGGAGGAGCATTGAGCCGCGGATCCATCAATTCCTGCACCAGCCGGAGCGTCCTGATGTCCTCATCGAGCACCGGATCAATCGCCGTCGCCAGCTCCGCGTCGATCTGGCGGCGCAAGGTGGAGGTATCGCCGGACCACTTCGTCACGTCTTTGACGTTGGCGATGTCGCTGACGCGTCTGGTGGTTGTCTCGCCGACGCCGTCATCGATGTCGAGGCCCGCCGCGTAATAGGCGGCTTCGAGATCACGGTCGAAGAAGGTTGCACTTCTGACTGTGGTCGCCGTTTCTTCGACGGCGCCCTGAACCCACCGGTCGACGGTCTCGGACAGCAGGTACTCGGACTCGGGTGCCCCCTCTTCGATCTGCCGCCCGGTCAGGACGGTCCTGTCGAGCCGGGAATACACGAAGGAACCGGCGGGCAGATCCGCCGCCTCGAGCCCCCGGGTGGCTAGGGCGATCTCTGCGAGGGAGGCGTCGACCGATGGGGTCGATCCGGGCACGAGGACGGCTACGGCAACCACGACGACTGCGATCGCGGCTGTCGCCCCGGCCAGCGACCACCGGCGGCGATGCGTCACGGGCCGCGCCACGCCTCGGTATGCGTCATGAAGTGCAATCCGGGCGGCGTCGATTTGGGCCTCCGGCACGTCTGGTGGCGGTGCGATTTCGGTCAGCAGCTCTCGCAGACGAGTATCACCTCTCATCGTCGTCTCCTTCGTCGGCCAACTCCTCGGCAAGCTCAGGGTGGCCTGCCTCCGTCAATAAACGGCGCACCTGGCGTCGAGCGCGCGCCAGCCGGGAGCGGACGGTTCCGATGGGGATCTCTAGCGCCGCGGCAACCTCCCGATATGACAAATCGCTCAGCGCGTGCAGCAGCAGCGTCTCACGCTCCTTGGGGCGCAGCTCGGAGATTGCTCGTATCAACACATGGCGCACCCTTCCGGCGTGGATGCGATCCTCTGCGGCCGGGTCGAGCCATACGGCATTGCCTCCTGCGGCGCGCTGGCCCGCCCGGTTGCGGCGTCGCCATGTTCGGGCCTGGCGGCGTGCCAGGTTGGAGGCGATGCCGTAGAGCCAGGGTCGGGCATCATCCACGTCAGGCTGAAAATCGTGACGCTTGGCGAACGCGATCGTGAAGACCTCGCTGGCGAGGTCGCCACCGGCATCCGGTCCGACCCGTCGTGCCAAGTACTTGTATATCGCGGCGTGGTGCCGGTCGAAGACCGGCTCAAAAGCCTCGGGCCTCTGGAGTGACGCCCTGATGGCTTCGCCATCCGAGGGGGTGTCTTGCACCGCATGAATCTTGGCAGGGTCGCGGCTGCGATGGGGCGCAGCTGGTCATGAGCTGTAATAGGCCACCGACTCGGTACGGTTGTTCATCCACGACGACAGGTTGTCCGTCGTACCTGCACCGTAGGTGTTGGTCGAGCTGCCTCCCGTGTACGGCCTGTCAAAGTGGCGCAACCGGCCACAGCCGTTGTACGACGACGTGATTCGATTGTCGAACCATGTCGGCGTGTTCCAGTAGCCCCCGGTGCACGACCTACCGACAACTGTGACGGACGATCCCGTGCCGTTGGCGCCGTCATAGTGAATCCCGAGGATGAACGTGGAAGATCCCATCGCCATCGAATCAAGGCCGGTCGATTGGGCTTGCAGGTTCCCCGAGGCGGCGGTCACAGCCGCTTCGCTTTCGGTTTCGAAGCAATCCGGCTTCGACGTCATCAGCGTGCCGTCATCGACCTGTCCCACGACGTAGACCACACAGTGGGACTCGGCCCGATCGGCATCGCCCGATCTTGCCGCGGCCGTTGCCGGCAGCAATGCCGACGCGGCGAGTATTGCGCTCATCACCAGTACGAGTCTTTTCCTCTTCCCGGACACAAGTGACCCCTTCCATACACGATGTCCCCCTTCATTCGTTTAGTTATTGCCCGCAAATAGTCAGTCGGTTCTCCACACCGAGAACCGATCGGGCGGCTGCGGGCAATAACCTTTTAGGGCAGGGGGGTTCACCGACCAAATCGAGCCCCGGTTTCAGGTGGGTGTTGAAGTGGGTGTAGTCCACAGCCCGGGCTTACCATGCTGCCTTCGCTCGTGAAGGAGACCCGTGATTCGCATGTCCATAGCCCGCGCTGCCTTGGGTGTCGTCGTGCTCACGCTAGCGGCCTGTGGCGGTTCGGATGCGGAGCCTGTGACGACCACGGCGGAGAGCGGTGCGGCCACGACCGCGGCTCCAGCCACCCAACCACCGGCGGCAACGGAGGTGCCGAGCACCTCGGCGCCCGCCGACGCTCTCCGGGTCAAGGACGGTGACCGCGTCAAAGTGCACTACACCGGATCCCTCGAAGACGGAGAAGTCTTCGACAGCTCCGAGGGTCGAGCGCCGCTCGAGTTCGTCGTCGCCAGCGGCCAGGTGATCAAAGGCTTCGACGATGCGGTACGCGGTCTGGCAGTCGGGGAGACCCGGACGCAGCGCGTCGAGCCGCTCGACGGCTACGGCGAGACCGACCCGAACGCCATCCTCGATCTCCCGCTGGATGAACTGCCGGAGGGTTTGGCGGTAGGCGACCAACTCTCCAGCCAGAGCGGGGCAACGGCAGTTGTGCTGTCCATCGACGAGGAAGCCGGCACGGCGCAGATCGACGCCAATCACTTCCTCGCCGGCAAGATTCTCGTCTTCGACGTGGAACTGGTCGAGATCGTTCCAGCGGGCTAGGCGGGGCGCCCTCATCTGACGATGCATCCCGTCGATCTGCTGGCAGCGGTGATGGTCAAGCACGGCCCGCGCCGGCTGCGGATCTTCCCGGGCGGTTGGGGTGATCCGGCCGCCATCGCCGGCCTCGACGACATCCAGGGTCTGGAGGGCGATCCACACGAGATCTCCATCACCTGGGGATCGACGACGCGTCTCTCCGACCGAACGTGGCGGGACGGCACCTTTGCCGCGATCACCGAGCTCCCGCCGCGGGCCCGGACGGCGGCGGTGCGGCTGATCGAACCGGCCGGCGGGACCGATCGGCTGTGTCTGCTGATGGCGGCCTGGAACGACCACGGATACGACACCAGGCAGCGACTCGCCGACGACCTTGCTGCCCGGGGGATCGGCAGCCTCATCCTGGAGATCCCCTACTACGGAGTGCGGCGAACGGTCGCCGACCGAGATCAGCCGATCCAGACCGTCGGCGACTTCGCGTTGATGGGCATGGGCGCGATCAGCGAAGGCCGGGCTCTTCTCAGTCATTTCCGTGACGAATACCGGATGGGCGTCGCGGGGTATTCCATGGGCGGCAATATCGGCGCCCTCGTCGGTGCCAGCGCCGGATTTCCGGTGGCGATCGCGCCGCTGGCGGCGTCTCATTCTCCGGGCCCCGTCTTCCTCGACGGCGTGATCAGCCGTGGCATCCAGTGGGACGCCCTCGGAGGCCGCGGCGCCGCCGAGAGCTTGCGCCAGACCCTGACTGCGGCTTCGGTGCTGCGGCTGGCACCCCCCGTCTGGTCATCCGCCGCCGTCCTCGTTGCCGCCGAGTCGGACGGGTTCATTCCAAAGAGCGCGATCGTACAACTCCATGAGCACTGGACGGGATCGGAGTTGCGCTGGTACCGCGGTGGCCACGCCACCCTGCTGTGGCGCCGGCGAGCCGTTCTCGCCCAGGCCATCGCCGACAGCTTTTCCCGGGTCGCCGCCCTCTAGCCGCGGCTCCGCAATCGGCACCTTCCGAGATCCATACACTTAGGTCCCGTTGCTGATGCCGGCCCAGAGGGCATTGAAGGCATCGCTGGACTCTCGCAGGTCGGCGAAGGTGCCGACGGCGGCAATCCGGCCCGCCTCCATCACGATGATCTGGTCGGCGCGCTGCAGCGCCGGGCGGCGATGCGATACGACGAGTGCCGTGGCCCCGCGGTGCTCTTCGAGCAATCGGCTCCAGAGGGTCTGTTCGGTCTCGACGTCGAGAGCGCTCGAAAGGTCGTCGAATACGAGCAGCTCGGGCCGGCGCAGCAGCATCCGGGCCGCCGCCGTCCGTTGCACCTGCCCGCCGGACAGCCGCATCCCGCGCGGCCCGACCATCGTGGCGAAGCCCTCGGGCATGTCCTGCAGATCGTGTTCCAGTGCCGCAGTGCGAATGGCAGCGATGAGCTCATCTTCGGAGTCGCCCCGCCCCAGCAGCAGATTGTCGCGCAGCGACATAGAGAACAGGTTGGGCACCTGGGGTGTGTATGCCGCGTGCGGAGGAACCATCCACGATGCCGGGTCGGGAACCACCCGGTCGTTCCATCGAATCTCACCGGAGTCGGCGGGCACCAATCCGAGCAGTGCCCGCAACAACGTGGTCTTGCCGGCACCGATGCGGCCGGTGATGACGGTGAAGCTGCCTCGCGCCAGGCTGAGGTCGACGTCGGCGATGCCGTTGTCGCTATCCGGATAGGTGTAGCTGAGCCCGCATACTTCGAGCCGCTCGAGTCGATCGGGAACGGGAACGCCTGCGGGAACGCCTGCGGGAACGCCTGCGGCGTTCCTCGGGAGTTGCTGCGCAACTCCTGGCGTCGGTTGCTGGGCAATTCCTGGCGTCGGTTGCTGGGCAATTCCTGGCGTCGATTGCTGGGCAATTCCTGGCGTCGGTTGCTGCGTAGCTCCTGGCGTCGGTCGCTGCGCAACTCCGGCTGTGGGCTGCTGGGCAACTCCTGCCGTCGCCTGCTCCGTAGATCCTGAGTCCTTCAGGTCGAGCTCGACTCCCTGCACGAGGCGCATCGGCGACCCACCGCGGAGCAGCTTGACCATCCGCGTGTAGGACACCCCGGCCTGCTTGAAGCGGGCAATGAAGATGCCGACGAAGTAGCCGGCGTCGGTGACGAACCCCAGGAAGTACACGAACAGCGCGAACTCGCCGATCGTGAGGCCGTTGTCGGCCGCCAGCGAGCCGGCGCCGATCAACAGGATCAGCCCGGTGCCGATGCTCACCGTGTTCCAGAACACCGATTCGAGCCCCGCCGTCAAGACCTTGTCCCTGACCATGGCCCGGCGGCGCCGGTCGTTGAGTCCGCGGAGGTTGTCGACCATCGAGGCCTCGGCACCGGCGACCTTCACCGACTGCACGGACCCGAACATCTCGCCGACCGCTTCAGTGATCCGGCCCGTGGCCGTTTGGGCCTCTTCGCGGTAACGCTTGATCCGGCCGCCGAAACGCTCGGCGACGATCACCATCACGATGAGCGGGCCGAAGACCGCCAGCGTGAGGCCGCGGTCGATCCCGCCGAGAATCCACACGGCCATGACGCCGAACAGGGCGGCGCCGACCATGTCGACGGTCCAGCTCAGAGTCTCCTGGACGTGGTCGACGTCTTCGCGGAAGCGGCTGATCATCTCACCAGGGGAGCCCTGGACCGCCTGGGCGGCGGGCATTTCGTAGATGCGGCCGATCATGTTGCGCCGCAGCAGCGAGCTGACCCGGAACTCGAGGTGAATGTCGTTGTGCATTGCCAGGAACATCACCCCCATCCGGCCGAGACCGTAGGCCAGGACGCCGACGACAAACCCGATCGGGCTGGTGCCCGTCTCCAACTCCAGCGAATTGAAGAACTCGCGGGTGATGAGCGCCGGGATCACGGGCATGAGCCAGATCGTCGACCACAAGAACACGTTGGCCAGATAGCGCCACGGCACATATCGCACCGAGCCGGCCATCAGCCTGGCTGTGGGGGCTTGCCGTTCGGTCACGCCAGCACCTCCTCGAGGCCGGTGGCCAACAGATGGGAGAGCCTCGAATCGGGATCATTCGCCAGCGTCATCCGATCGCCCGATTCGATGATGTGACCGGCTTCGAGGATCAGGATGTCGTCGGCCCGCTCTATCGTGGCGAGGCGGTGAGCGATGATGATTCCCGTCCGGTTCTCGAGCAACCGGTCGACGGCGCGTTCGATCAGCTCTTCGGTCGCGGGGTCCAGACGTGACGATGCCTCATCGAGAATCACCAGTCCCGGGTCGCGCAGGAAGATGCGGGTGAAGGCCAGCAACTGCGCCTGTCCGGCCGAAAGCCCGGAACCACTCGCCTCCAGGCGGCTGTCCAGGCCGACCGGCAGCGATTCCAGCCAGGGTGTCAGCCCGAGCTCTTCGATCACGGCCAGCAGCCGCTCGTCGTCGATGGTGTGATCGAAGAACGTCAAGTTGTCGCGAATGCTGGCACCAAACAGTTGCACGTCCTGGGTGACCATGGCCACCCGGTGGCGCAGGTCCGCCACGGGGACGGCGGTGAGAGCAGTCCCGTCGAGCCGGATTGCGCCGGCCTGCGGGTCGTAGAGGCGCGTCAGCAGGCGGGCGAGTGTGCTCTTGCCGCTGCCGGATCTCCCGAGGACACCCAGGATGCGACCGGCGGGCAGCGTGAACTCGAGCTCGTCGAGCACCGGGAGCCCGTCGTCTCCCTCGTCCGCGTATGCGAAGGTGACCTTGTCGAAGGCCACCTGGAGCGGCCCATCCGGCAGGCGGCTGGTGCCTGTGTCGGCGATGATCGACTCGCGCTCGAGCAGGTCCTCGACCCGGGCGATCCCGGCGCCGGCCTTCTGGAAGTCCTCCATCTGCGCCCTGATCTGCTCGATCGGCTCATGAGTCATCTGCACGTAGTGGAACACCAGGTAGACGCTTCCCAGCGTCATCACCCCGTCGTTGAACAGCACCGAGCCGAGCCAGATCACAACCGTGAGGCCCATGATGTAGGTCGTTATGCCCATGGCCCACAGCATCGAGAAACCATGGCGGCCGCGCACCTGCTCGGGCAGCCATTGCCGCAGGATGCTGGTGAAGCGAGCGAGCATGAACTGGTCACCGCCGTTGGCCTTGATGTCCTCGGTGCCTCCGAGTTGCTCGCCGATGAATCCCATCAGCTCGGCGCTGCGGGCGCGGACTGCCTTCCAGCGGGGGACGGCGATCGTTTGGACCTTGACCATGCCGGCGAGGATCACCACGACGAACACCGAGACGCCCAGCCCGACGAGGACGTTCTCGATCCACAACAGCACCAGGATTCCGCCGATCAAGATCATGTTGCCGATCACCTGGATCGTGAACGCCGAGAAGAAGTTGGAGAGCGAGGTCACGTCACCGTCGATCCGCTCGATCAAGGCTCCCGGCGTGTGGCTCTTGTGGAAGCCCATGTCGAGGTGCAGCACGTGCTCGGCGAGGTCGGCTCGCAGGTCGTTGGTTGCCGACCATCCCACATCGACTGACAGGTAGGTGGCCCACACCTTGGCTGCCTGCTGGAACACCGCGATCGCGATGAACCACAAGGCCAGCGGCACCAGGTCGCTCGGAGACTTGCCACCGGTGGCGCCGTCGAGGAAAGCACGAATCAACTGGGGTCCGGCCAACTGCAGCCCGATCCCGCCGAGCGCGACCACGGTGAGCAAGACCACCCGCCTGCGCAGCGGTCTGAGGTACTTGCCGAGTATTCGGAGATAGGAACGGACGGGGATCATTTCTTGGTGACCTTCCACACGGGCAGCGGCACCGTCGGCGTGCATGGTGCTGCCTGAAGAACAGGACGGGCGGGGTGGCGGCTGGCTGGCCGCCGGATCATTCGCTCAGTTAGCCGTGAGGGCTAGAGGAACGCCGGGACGTGAGCGAGATCCGCGGCGTTGATGCTGATTTTTCTGAACACGGATCTCACCTCCCTTGGGGCGCACCGGAGCGGTCGCCAAGAATTCGGACTGCAGTGTCGCACGGGTCGGCGCGGCGTGTCAAGGGTATGGTGGGATGGAAGTGGTTCCCGAGCCATCCGATGCATTGGGAAGGCCGCTACGACGCTGCAACCTCACACGGTGACGTCGAAAGCTACGGTTCCCTCGTGATCGATGTACTGAACTACCCACCGCCGGACTGGTCGCAGAAGCCGTCCCGAGAGGACGCTGAGCGGGCGTTCGAGCTGAACGAGCAGGGGCGGTCGGCATTGGACACCGAGGACTTCGCGGCTGCCGAGGAGCTGTTCATGCAATCGATCGACACCCTTCCTCTGATCGGTATGCCCTGGTTCAACCTCGGCCTGATCTACAAGAGCCAGGGCCGCTGGCACGAAGCTGCGGCATGCAACCAGAGATCCATCGACTTGGGTACAGACGAGCAGGATCCGGCCTTCTGGAACCTGGGGATCGCGGCGACGGCTTTGCGCGACTGGGACACCGCCCGCTCGGCATGGAGCGGCTACGGGATCGAGATCACGCCCGGATCGGGGCCGTTAGAGATGGATTGGGGTCCGTCCCCTGTACGCATCAACCCGGCTGCCAATGCCGAGGTCCTCTGGGGTCGGCGTCTCGATCCTGCTCGGATCCGACTCGAAAACGTCCCGCTTCCCGGTAGCGGCCACCGGTGGCACGACATTGTCCTTCATGACGGCGAGCCGAGAGGTGAGCGGACGCTCGGCGACCACACGTTTCCTGTGTTCGATGAACTGGAACGCTGGGAAGCATCGCAGGTGCCGACCTGGGAATGCTTGATCGACGGCCCAATTGATCAGATCCAAGATCTCTCCGACCGGTTTCGCGCAATGGGCTGGGCTCTTGAAGACTGGACGGCCAACATCAGGATGCTCTGCGAGACGTGCAGCAGTGGAGCTCCCGCCGCTCACAGCCACGGCGCCTTCGCCGCCGATAGGGCCGGTAGTCATGCCGGAGTTGCCGCCCCTCATCAGGTTGCCGAGGCTCTACTGAACGACTGGACGAAGCTGGCGGGAACGACCAGAACCGAACTGATGCCGCTCGATGACGAATAGTCGGTCGCCTCGTTGGATGGAGGCAGCCGGGTGCTCGCCGCACGCATGACGTGGGCGAACCGGGTTACATCCTGGCCTGATCGCGGCACCGCCGGATTGGCAGCTCAATCCGTGCCGCGTGTCGTCTGCAAGGATTGGCCGATGGGAGCAATCTCGAGATCCGCGCTGAGTGGTCTTCTGCTTCTTGCTTGCGCTTTCGTTGCGGCATCTTGCGGTGTCGAATCAGAGCCATCCTCGACAGCCGCCAACGCCGTTGCCGGCGGTCGCTCCTCGATAACCGCTTCCACCGTCGCGGTGCCCACGACGAGCGTCGACTCTTCGACGACAACGACCACGGTGGCGACGCCCGCGACAGCGTCGCCTGCGGCGGATCCGGCTCTGGTCTTCCCGGGAGTCGACACGGGGGTCGCGGCCAGTGTGCGGCAGCTCACGGTTGCCGATCAGGATGATTTCGAAGCCCTCGAAAGAGTTGAGTCTCCCGATGGTGCCGTCTTCATTCTCACGTCCTGCACCATGACCTGGCCGAATCGTTGGAAAATCACCGGCGATTGGACCGCGGCGGTAGGGGCGCCCGATGGGCCCACCGACTGGGTGCTCGGTGTTGCCCAGCAACACGGCGATGTAATCGCGGGTGGTGGCGCGGCCGCGGTCACGCTTGTGGACCCGGGCACGTTCACCGTCCCGATGGTGTTCGATGAGCTGGAACCACAATGGCGTCGTGAACAGGAGACGAGTCATGAGTATTGGGGGGATCGACCATTTCAGTCCGGCGCGCCCTGTGTGTTCTATGCGGCGTCGGATTCCCAGCCGGTGGCTCCCGAGTCGCGCAGTCATGTCGATTCGCTTGTGGGTTCGGACGTCCAGTTCGTGCCTCCGGTCGCTGTCCACTCAGAGGGTTCGCTCCAGCATGAGCTGGAAGCCATGACCGACCCCGCTGAACACTGGTTGGGCGCCCTGGCGTGGCATGTGGGGCTCGAGGGGTCGGTGCCGATGGACGTGCTCTACCTCCGGCCCGGCGTCAAGATCAGGTGGATACAGATCACCCACGAATCCACCTGCATCGGGGCGAGCATTGCCTACGTGGACGAGGTGATCACGGGACAGGGGGCCGGCTGCCTGCCGGGGGCGGACCCAATCGACCGTTTCGGTTCGGACGATCTTGTCGAGATGCCCGGAGGTTGGCTGGTAGGTGTGGAGGGGATCGGGATCGAAGAGCTGGTGGCGTACCCGTGGGAGGGGTCTGCTCCGACCGAGACGTCGTTCGATCCGAGCAGGTACGCCGCCACTTTGTCGCTGCCGGAGGATCATCGGATCGTTGCCGAGTTCGAGTTCGGAGATGGGCTGGTGCTGATGATCGAGCAGGTGGGCGATCCGGCGACGTTCTATGTTGAGGAGTTGTTCACCGGCGGCGGTGAGGGATACGTCGGCGGTGGCCCGGGCGAGACGTGGCAGGGCTGCTGGCGAGTCGACTACTCCGAGGCCGGATATGCCATTGTTCTCACCGAGGACCGGTCGTGGACGGTCCGGTATGCCGGCGAGTACGTTCTGATGAAGTCGGCGGGAGATGTGGGCGCCGGCCTGATTGAAGGCCACTTCGATCGCCTTCCGGCTGTCGACGTGCGTCCGGACCCCGACTCTGGGTGCTGACGGCACAATGCGGTGTTGGTTGGGACGCGCCCAACCGGACCAGCTTTGCTGGAGCCTTGTTCGGGAACAGGAGCGGCGGAGTTGACTTGGCCGAGGGCCGATTTCTCGATGTCCACTGTGGTGGAGCGGGCGGGGTGACGCTACCCGTCAGGTGGCGCTCGGGTTACCCCCGCCGGGATGAAGCGGCGCCTTCCGGGTGGCGAGTGGGGATCGACTCGAAAGCCTTCTTGATGCACGACGACGTGGTGGTGAAACCAGCACAGCAGTGTGAGGTTGTTGGGGTCGTGGTCCCCGCCGCGGCCGCGCTCGCGTATGTGGTGAGGTTCGAGACGGTACGTAGAGGTGCAGCCGTCTGCCGTGCAGCCGCCGTCGCGGAAGAAGACGAAGTCGCGGGTGCGATTGGGGAGCCTGTCCCCGTGGGTGGGGACTGCCTTGAGACCAGCCGCGTCGATCAGCGTCGTTTGGGTTTCGCCGATGCAGAGGATCTCTTCGAGGGTGTGTTCGGCCCGACCTTGATGCCGAGCCTGGTTGTCGCCCCGGCTTCGCCGTTGGTTCGCGAGCACATGGCGGCATCGACGAAGATGTGGGCCTTGAGCCGGCGCCGCGCCGTTGCCGGTTGGTCTTCCGTGTCGGTGGCATGGCCGGTGGCGGCGTCGAGCGCTAGCGAGACGAGGGCATCGACGCGGCGTTGCTCGAGGCGGGGCCGGTTCGGGTCGGCGGGGTCGACGATCTCGTCGGCTCGCTCGTCGAGTCCGGCAAGAAACATGTCGCAGTCGGCTCCGGCCATCGTGATAGATCCGATGGCGAGAGTGTTCGCGAGGTTGGGTTGGAACCAGACTCGGCGCATCCGGAACGCTTCATGATGGTCCACGGTCCTCATGCGGCGTTGCCGTGCGTTGAGTCGCCCGAGTTGGCCGACCGCGATACCGTCTGCCTTGTGCAGAGTGGCGGCGTCGGCCCCGGCGTTGGCGAGGCGAGTGGTGCCGGCAGCCCGATCAACCGAGGTCACCCCGGCCCGCAACGCATCTCCGATAGGCCCCGGTTCAGCTTTGGCGAGCACCGCCAGGTCGCCGGCGGTGCGGGGGTGGACGTCGAGGCGTCCGGCGATCCATTCCTTGAGCGATCGGGTGCCGTCCCAGTAGGGGACCTGGAGCCGGTCGATCTCTCGGAGCAACTCGAGTTGGCGGGTGCGGACCTGCGATACCAGCCCTTCGAGGCGGACGAGTTCTTGCTCGATATCGTCGATCGATTCGAGACCATCGACAGGGGGATTCGACTCGGATGTTCCCGTCAGCATGGGTGCATCATGTCAACTGGGTGTGACAAGAAACGGGCACGGCTGCGGCCGTCCTCGAGCAGGCCTCGGTCGAGCCGGGCACGTTCGTCATGGAGCAGAAGATGCTGTGCACGATCTGCGATCGTGTCGAGAGCGCCAGCAAATAGGAATGGCCAAGTAGGAAGGGCCCGGACGCACCTCCGAGCCCTTCCCGCTACGTGAACAGCAGCGCCTACGGCGCCGCGATCACAATGGTCGTGCCGTTGCTGTCGCCGTCTGGGTCGTGGTTCGCTCCAGAGTTGTATGTGGATCCGGAGGCCGCAACACCGGTCACGGTGAACGTCACGCTCGAGCTGTTCTTCTTGATGCCGTTCTTGGTGATCGAGCACTGTCCGGACGCGTTGGTGATGCAGCTGCCGGAGCCGTTGACGCCACTGCTCCAGCTGCCGCTGACCGTCGCGTTGGCCACAGGGTTTTCTGCGGCGTCGTGCACCGTGATCGTCACCGTCGCGCTCCACTTGCCACGCGCTGCCGCAGTGGCGGTCCCATCCAGGTCACCCACATGTACCACTGCGTCGACCACGTTGTTCACGGTGACGTTGTTGCTGTCGGTCGCGGTTTGACCGATCGTGTCTGTGGCAGTTGCGCTCACGACGCGAGCGCCGTCGCCAACCGATGTGCTGTCCCAGTTGAGCGAGTACGGCGCCGTGGCGTCCACGCCGATCGAACCACCGTCGACGAAGAACTCCACCTGAGTGACGCCGTTGTCATCGGAGGCCGTCGCCGCGACCAAGACACTCGCACCCGACACGGTGGCGCCTTCGACCGGGTTGGCGATGCTCACTGCCGGGGGAGTGTCGGGAGCCCCGCCGAGTTCGCCGTCGACGACGATGGCGAATGGCTGCGTGGCGCCTTGCGGCACGTTGAACCCGCTGACCTCGACCGTCCAGGTGCCGGCTGCGGCCGACTGGACGTAGACGTTTTCGACGTTGTTCACCCGATCGGCGCTGCCGCCGGTCGTGGCCCAGCCCCCGCTGAACACGTTGCCGTGATACACGGTCGTACCGCTGGGCGCGGTGACCGTGAGGTCAAGGTCGTTCACCAGATCCGCGCCGGCTGCTGCCGAGGCGGCGAAGTCGCTCCACACCAGGCTCACCTTGAACGGCGAGCCTGCGTTCACAACGGTGTACTGGTGGCTCGCCGCCCCTCCGGTGGCGACGCCCGTGGCGTCGTCGACATACTGGTGGCTGCCGTCCGTGGCATTAGCCAAGTCGACCCGGCCCCAGCCCTCGTGGACGTTGGGGATCGGGAAGTCGTTGTCGTCGGCGCCGTCGTTGTTCTCGTCGGCCATGTCGATCGCCGAGTTGATGATGGTGGCCTTAACCAACGCCGCACTGGCGTTGTGGGTGGCGGTCTTCTGGTAGAAGTCGCGAACCACCGTGGCCGCCCCGGCGACCAGCGGGTTCGACATCGATGTGCCGCCCATGTACTTGTATGCGTCGTTGACGGGCATTCCCCAGCCGTCCCATTGGAAGATGTCGTTGCGCGGGTTGACCGGGTCGCCGTAGCCCTCCTGGTAGAGGCTCGAGTACCCCGACAGGATCCACGTGCCGGGGGCGACCACGTCCGGCTTGATGCGCCCGTCGTCGGTGGGCCCGCGGCTAGACCATGAGGCCATCTGCGCCGCGTTGCCGGCCGTGACGTCGTCGGCGAGCGGTCCAGCCGGGAAGTCGGCCGGGTAGCGCTGCCCCCAAGTTCCCAGAAGGTTCTGGCCGCCCATGCTGCTACAGGTTTGGCCGGTCTGGTAGGCATCGTGCGACGTGTAACCGAGGCCGGTGTCGCACGGCCAGTTGTCGGTGCGGGCGTTCTCGCTGGCGCCCACCGTGATCACGTTCTTGGCAGTCGCCGGTGAGCCGATCGAATCGTTGTCGACCACGCCGTTGGCGTTGCCGTCGGTGCCGGCGTTGCCCGCCGAGAAGGTCACGGTCATGTCTGGGTTGTCCCATACGAAGTCGTCGGTATCGGCGCTGTCCTGCGTGTAGTCGCCGCTGACGTCGCTGCCCCACGAGTTGGAGTGGATGCGGGCTCCGGCGTTGTAGGCCTGCTGATAGAGATCGTGGAGATCGTCGGGGAGGCCGACCAGGTAGTAGCCGTCTGGTGAGCCGGCACATCCGCCATACGTGTCGAGGTACTCCTCGACGGCCTGGAACACCAGACCGGCTGCCGGCGCGGTGCCCCGGCCCTGTCCGCCGGCGTCACCGTCCCCGAGCACCGAGACCGCGGTGTGGGTTCCGTGCCCGCTGTCGACGTCCTGAGCGCCGTCCTTGCGCACGCGGTAACAGCCGCGGGCGTTCGACGTGGTCCAGTTGTAGATCGCCGTCACCCGGCTCGCCGGGATGTCGGGGTGAGCGCCTGGCGGGGTGCCGTCGCCGATGCCGGTATCGGCAACGGCCGCAATCTGCGTCGATCCGTCGTAGCCGCTGGCAATGGCGGTATTGGCTCCCATGATGATGCCGCCGCCGGACTCGTTGTGCTTCTGCTTGAACTGGAAGACGTCGACCCACGCCACGTCGAGCACGTTGGCTATCGCTTCGAGCTGAGCGGCATCGGCGGTGATGAGCAGTGTGTTGTCGGAGCGTTTGAGGATGGAGGCACCGGTGGCGTTGATCGCCGCCGTCGCCAGCCCGGCATCGGCGCCGCGCTCGACTTCCACCCGATAGAGGGAGTTGGCGGCTACATCGAGCCCGGGGTTGAGCTTGTAGGCGGGCTGGAATACTCCCACCCAGGCGACGGAGCCGAGCGCTGCGACGGCCGCCGAAGCAGCCGGCGTCATGCGCGCCTTGAACGCGAAGTCGGGCAGGTAGTCGAGTAATTCGGCCCCGGCCGCGGTCGCCGCATCCTTCCACGCCTGCTGCACGGGACCGGCGAACTGCACGATGTAGTAGCCGTCGCTACCGGCTGCGTAACCGGCGATTGCCAGGCCCGGCGGAATGCTCAGCGACTCGCCGCCGGCGGGGTTGAACGTACCGGCCTTGAGACGCACCGCAGCTCCCGGCGCTTCGGGGTTCTGAGCCGCGGCTCCGGCGGCCGGAAAGACCAACCCGGCGGCAAGGACCATTACAGACGCGAGTGTGAGCAGCTTCTTCGGCACGCCATCTTCTCCCAGCTACGGGGGAGCTACCAGTCGCTCCCAACTACGCCATTCAAGCCGCAAGCGGCGGGAGGCGCTAGGCATTTGCCTCTGGGGAGATGCGATTGGTGGAAACCCCTGGCGCCTGCGTCGATGGCTGTGGGGTCCGTGGCAGCGGGGAGGAGTCGGTCAGCCGTGCGGTGGGGCTCGGGGATGCCGGGTGGGCGAAAGCCCGCTCGGCTCACTCCTCGGGTTCGTCGCTGCCCGCCATGAACTCGGTCCCGTCGGCTCCCGGGACCACGTCCACGACGCAGCTCCCATCTTCGGCGAACGTGATCATGACGATGACGTCCTGGCGCGGTTCGGTCCCTACGTTGGCGCCGCAGACGGGTCCGGTCGGCTCCAGCAACTCGAGATCTTCGATGCACTCTTCGCCACCCAAGCAGTCGGCGGTGAAGGCCTCCACCCGATCCGGGATGCGCTCACTGCCACCCACCCATCGCGGCTCGATCTGCCAGTCGGCGGCGAGGATGGCAAGAGGCTCGACGGTGCCTCCGTAGTGAAGTGTGAAGACGTGGCTGTCCTCCGGCGGGGCGCCGCCGATCACGACGCCGAAGCCGGCGGTTGCCCACCATTGCGAGTCATCGGGCACATCCGACGTGAGATCCACGAGGATCGCGTCCTCATCGCAGCCGCGGCAGATGTCCTCCGCCTCGAGCGTGAGCAGGAATCGATCGGGCAGCGCCGACCGCTCCACCGCGAGAAGGTACGCCGCCGGGTTGGCGTCGTCGGTACACCCGGCATGCGGGCTCGATGTCGAGACCTTGAAACAGAAACTCCGGGCACCACCCCGACAAGGCATGGCCAAGCACCATGAGCACGAGAGTGGTGTAATACACCGTGGGCGGGGCTCGATCCAAGTGAAGTGCCGACCACATTCGCGCCGTGTCGGCCGCGTTCTCGGCGACGGCGACCCCGTACGTGAGGCCGCTGCGGGTGAAGGCGAGTAGCTCCCAGCCGGGCCCGGCGGTGAGATTGCCGTCGGCGTCACGGGTGGGAGCCGGCGGAGGGGCGGTATCGCCCTGGGTGGAAGCGACCGAGCCGGCGCCGCCGCAAGCGTTCACCAGCAAGATCAGAGCGATGATGAAGAGCCGCAGTGCCATACGTCAGTATGACGGAGGTGGCCCGCCCGGTTCCCCATTGTCGCGACACAGGGGGGACGCGCCGTGGGGTCGGCGCGTCCCCCTGCTTGCGTGAGGTCTACTTGGAGAGCTGCCCGCGCAGCGCACCTCCGGGGAATTCCGCGTTGTGCACGTTGACGTAGTAGTTGGACGGGTTCTGCCGGATGTCTTTGATCAGATCGGCATCGACGCCGTCAACGCAGCCGCTGCCTGGTGTCAGACCAACAACGACGCCGCCGGCTACACCCGCTTCGCCTATGTGAATGTGCGCTGCCCGCGGCGTGGCGATGTCGGCGACCATGATGTCCCAACAGACCTCGCCCAGCCCCTGGTTCAGGGTCACTGTGGCGTGTCCCATGCCGTCCGGGTCGCCGGCAACCGGCACCTCAGTCGAGCCGACCAACTCGGCCGTCAACGGCCGGCCGCTGGCCAGTGCCGGAGCGGAGCCGGCGACCATCAGTGCGGCCACCGCCACCAATAAAAGAACTCTACGCATTACCAATTCCCCTTTCTCGAAGGATCCTTCCGGAGCAATACGGAGCCTGGAGCCGATCGGTTCCCACCGATTGCCGTCGCACCCGGGAGCCATCGCTGCCCAAAGCCTCTACCGAGGACCTTCGCCATGCGCTACAGCTGAGGCTGCGGCCGACCTGGAGGGAACATGAAGACGCAGATGATGATCATGATCATCGTTGCCACCATCTTCCTGGCCGCGATCGCGATTCTGATCGGTCTCATTCTGTGGCTGGGCTGGCTGGGCGGTAGCGTGGTGGCGCTGGGCGCTTTCGCCGTCCTAGTGACTCTGTACTTCCGGGTCATCAAGCCGTGGCACCTGCGCTGGGGGGCAACCGACGAGGAAGTCACGATGGCTATGCCCGGCGATGAGCTGATTCCGGACGCCGTTGGAGCCACCCACGCCATCGCCATTGACGCCACTGCCCAGGAGGTGTGGCCGTGGCTCGTGCAGATCGGGTACGGCAGGGCCGGTTGGTACAGCTACGACTGGATCGACAACGACTTCAAGCCCAGCGCGGATCGAATCATCCCGGAATACCAGCAGCTGGCGGTCGGCGACAAGATCCTGATGATGCCGACTATGGGGTTCGTCGTGGAATCGATCGAACCGGCCAAGTCGATCGTGAGCCTGCTCGAGGACGGTTCCACGAGCTGGTCCCTCGGGCTCTACCCGGACGACGACGGGGGGACGAGGCTGGTGAGCCGCTGGCGGCCCAAGTTCGAGATGACGCCCGCCACCGTCGCCATGCAGGTTCTGGCCGAACCGGGCACATTCATCATGGAGCAGAAGATGCTGCGGACAATCCGCGACCGGGTCGAGAACGCCGGTCGCGTCTAGCCCAGCAGCGCAATACCCCTTCTCCCGAGTAGGGTCACGATTTGGTCCCACCTGTTGTTTTGTTGACCACCATGCGGAGGCGGTCAACCGCTCATGACTTCACAGCGGGTTCCCAACGGTATACCGTCTGGGCCGCCATGACTGTTCCCCCCGCACCCCGCGACGACCACGGTCATCGAGACTCCTGGTTCAGGCGGGTCCGTGACCGGGTCGGCGATATGGTGGCCCACGATCACGATCACAGCTCGAGTAGCGGCCAGCTCCTCGACTCCGGCGCGGAGGCGATCAGGGCTACCAAGGTGTCGCTCGTCGGTCTCGGTGTCACCGCGCTGGTGCAGGCCGTGATCTTCTTGTTCAGCGGTTCCGTGGCGCTGCTCTCGGATACGCTCCACAATCTGGCGGACGCCTTGACCGCTATCCCCTTGTGGATCGCGTTTGCCGTCGGGAGGCGCTTGCCGACGCGGCGGTACATGTACGGATTCAACCGGGCCGAGGACGTTGCGGGCCTCGTGATCGTCGTTGCCATCGGGGCCTCGGCCACCCTGGTGATCTGGGAATCGGTGCGGCGCCTCGCCGAGCCCCGGCTGATGGACCACATCCCCTGGGTGATCGCGGCCGGCCTCGTGGGTGGCCTCGGCAACGAGCTGGTGGCCCGGTACCGAATCATGGTCGGTCGCGACATCGGCTCCGAAGCGCTGGTCGTCGACGGCAACCATGCTCGCGCCGACGCGCTGACCTCGCTGGCCGTAGTCGCTGCCGGTGTCGGCGCCGCGTTCGATGTCGCCTGGATCGATCCGGTGGCGGGCCTCGTCGTTGCCGCCGCGATCCTGTGGATCCTGGTCAGGTCGGCCAGGCGAGTTGCCCGCCGTATCCTCGACGGGATTGAGCCGGACATCGTCGACGATGTCGAGTCCACCATCGGCGGCGTCGCCGGGGTGCTCGCCATCAGCGACGTGCGAGTCAGATGGCACGGGCACCAGCTCCGGATCGCCGCGTCCATTGCCGTCGACGCCGAGCTGACGGTCCGCGAGGGGCACGAAACGGCCCACCAGGTCGAGGATGCCCTGCATCGCCACTTCTCAGTGCCGGTCACTGCGATGGTTCACGTCTATCCGCACGAAGCGGCGAAGGCTCCCACCGACCGCTAGCGAGGTTGCCGGCGCACTTTGGGCCCATGGGGGTCATTCCCCATAGCGCCGTCGCGGGATGTGCGGCACTCTCGAGTAGTCGCCCGACAAGGGGAGGAACCATGCGGCGCATCACAATCACCATGGCAGTGGCTCTGCTCGTCACCGCCTCGATCGCCGTGCCGGCAATGGCAGGCCCGCCGGAGGGCCCGGTCCACATCGCACTCGGCGATTCGATCGCGGCCGGGTCCGTAGCGAACAACAACGAGGTGACAGCCTACGTCCCGCGGCTGAACCGCTGGCTGCGTTCGGTCGACTGTGTTGCGGATGGCCCCAGCGCGTGCCCCCATCTCGAACTCCACAACTACGCCGTCGGCGGAGCGCAGAGCAGCGACCTCATTGCCGATCAGCTGCCGGCTGCCGTTGCCGAGATCCTGGCCCGCGCCGGGGACTCGGATCCGGGCAATGACGTGGCTTACGTAACGCTGACCATCGGCGGCAACGACCTGTTCGAACCCGTCCTCGCGGCCTGCGCCGGTGGGGTCGGCCCGGATTGTGTCAACACGATCCAGTCGATCTTCGCCGGCTACCAGGGGAATCTGGGTCAGATCCTCGGGACGTTGCGGGCCGTGGCGCCCAATGCTGAGATCGCCATCATGACGTACGCCAACCCCCTGGCCTCTTGTGACCTGGCAGCGCTGGCGCCCCTGGCAGACGTCGTTCTCGAGGGCGGCGACGGATTGCCCGGGGGCCTCAACGACATCATCCGCGGCGTCGCCGGCGCCGTCGGAGGGGTGACGGTCGTCGAGACCTATGGGTTGCTCGAGCTGAACGACTTTGTCGGAGGGACCGACTGCCTGCATCCCGACGACAGCGGTCATCGCAAGATCGCCCGGGCATTCCTGGAGGCGATGACCTAGGGGCCGAGGGGGCGTTGCGACCACACGGTCGCACCCGGAAGACTCGTGGGCCCGGGAGGCGGGGGACCGGGCCCACGAGCCGCGCTTGTCTCACGAACCTCCGGGTTCGAAGAACGGGGCGATCTGCTCGGCCACGGTCTTCAGCGGCTCGACACCTCCGACGGCCTCGGCGGCCAGGGCGTCGTCCATGGCGCGGCCCCACTGGGTCAGCGATGAATCGCGGTCGGCCCGCATACATACCTGGGGGAAGCGAGCGATCTGTACCGCAAGTTGCTCCGCAGCTCGCCGCGTCGTTCCGCGCGGCACGACCCGGTCGGCGAGGCCCCAGGCGAGCGATTCGGTAGCGGAAACCTCACGGCCGGTGAGGATCATGTCAAGGGCCCGGCCCTGCCCGATCAGGCGGGGAAGCCGGATGGTGCCTCCGTCGATCAGCGGGACTCCCCATCTCCGACAGAACACGCCGAAGGCGGCGTCATCAGCCATGACCCGCATGTCACACCACAGCGCTAGTTCCAGACCGCCGGCGACTGCGTAACCCTCGACGGCGGCAATGACGGGCTTGCTGAGGGTGTGCCGGGTGGGCCCCATTGGGCCCGGGCCGGCGGGGTCGTAGCCGACGGTGCCGGCCATCGCCTCCTTGAGGTCGTAGCCGGAGCAGAACGTGCCGCCCTCGCCCCACAGCACGGCTACCAGTTGGTCGCCGGCCGACTCGAACTCGGCGAAAGCCTCCCGCAGCGCCGAAGCGGTGGCCGCGTCGACTGCGTTCCTCACTTCGGGCCGCGCCAGGATCACGGTAGTGACCGGCCCCGAGGTCTCGACACGGACTGCCATACGGCGAGTCTATGACGCTTGCATCACACCCGGTACCGGTTCATGACGGCGGCGTAGGCGGCGGCGTGAGTGTCCGGCGACGTGTCGGCGGCGGCGGGCCGCGGCAGGGACCTGCCCTGCTGCGCCCCATCCGCTCGATAGATCTGGCCGACGGCCATGCGACCGGTCGCCGCCAGCGACGCCAGCTTGGCAAAGGCGCCGGCGCGGTCGGCCGGGTCGTGGGCGCCGTCCGCATCGAGGTCGTGCAGCGACGCCTCCCACACGGGGTAGGTGTCGTTGTAGGTGACACACGGTGACAGCACCTCGATGAAGGCGAAGCCCCGCCCGGCTCGGGCGTGTTCGACCGCGGCCAGCATCAGGCGGTCGAGTTGGTCGGTCCAGCGGGCAAACCCGCGGGCGAGGAAGGTCGTCGCCGGGATCGACAGCCCGAGGCTGATGGCGTCGAAATCGAGCGCGGCTGCGCCATCGGCTTGGAAGGTCGGCGAGTTCTGGCCCTTGGTGAGCCCGTAGACCCCGTTGTTCATCACGACGTACGTAAACGACGCGTTGCGGCGGAACGAGTGGACGAGGTGGCCCATGCCGATGGCGTATCCGTCGCCGTCGCCGCCGGTCGCGATGACGGTGAGGTCGGGATTGGCGAGGTGGACTCCGGCCGCAGTCGGGAGCACCCGGCCGTGGAGGGCGTGGTAGCCGTAAGTGCCGAGGTTGTTTTGCACGGTGCCGCTGCAGCCGATGCCGGCCAGGATCATCGTCTCGTGGCGCGGTATTTCGAGCGCCCGGATCGCGCCGTTCATCGCCGCCTGGACCCCGAAATGGCCACAACCGGCGCACCAGATCGGAAGGGCCGGTTGGTAGGTCGCAGTCATCGGGCCGCCTCTTCCCCTTCGAGGATCCGGGCAGCCAGCTCCCCGGGCCGGAATGGGATGCCGTCGTACTTGAGCACGGAACGGAGCCGATCGTGGGGCGCTCCCACGGAGGCGATCAGGTGGCTCAACTGACCCTCAGCATTGTGCTCGATGACGTAGACCCGTTGGTGGGCGCGCACGAAGTCAATCGTCTCTTCGAGGACCGGCCACAGTGTGCGGGGCTGCAGCCCACTCACCGGGAGGCCCGCCGCCGCCAGACGCTCGGTGGCCTCCTCCATCGCCCCCAGCTCCATGCCGATGCCGATGATGCCGACTCCGGCAGCCGGATCTCCCCAGCGACGGCCGGGCGGCAGGTCGCGGCGCACCGATTCGATCTTGCGGATGCGTTTGTCCACCA